>CADBRS010000074.1 GCA_902797125.1 uncultured Ruminococcus sp. | reverse complement strand
ATTATAAGATCGGGGTGTGGCTCAGATGGTAGAGCGCTTGGTTTGGGACCAAGATGCCGCAGGTTCGAATCCTGTCACTCCGATCATAAAAGAAACCTCTTTTGTTTACCACGGCAAGAGAGGTTTTTTCTTGCATTTTGGGCAATGATCGGGCTTTCAGGCGGTGAAGTAAGCTTGCAACTTTGCTCCAGTTCACCGCGCGTGTAAAAAGGATTGCAAAAAAATCGTGAATATGCTATACTGAAAAAACAGGGAAGATGCTCTGCACAGCGTTTCCGAGTTTGAGCACAGATTGGAGGAAAAACACAAATTGAAAGAGTTTTTAATTCAAAACTGGGCTCAGATTTTGATCCTCATCGCGTTTGCAATCATGCTCAAGACAACGGTATTCCTGGAGCGTAGATGGATCAGGAGGATGTATATCCTCATCGTAGCCATTTTTGCACTTTCGATCATCGTATTTGTCGAGTTCAGACTGGAAGATACCGGCGGGGACAGAATGTGGAGAATCGTGCTGATGTCGATCCGATACAGCGCCACTCCCTTTATCATCGCACACGTGATCTATACGCTGGTCAAAAAGCTCAGGTGGTTTGTTTTCATTCCTGCTCTTGCGCTCGCGGCCTTGGATATCGTGTCGATCTTTACCGGAATCGTTTTCAGCGTCGATGAGTCCTATGAGTTTCATCGCGGTCCGCTGGGCTATCTGCCGTTCATCGTTGCCGGTTTGTACAGTGTCGTACTCATTGTGATGCTGATCCGGCGGAGCAACAAACAGAAATCCGAGATCATACCGATCGTTTTTCTGGCCTGCGCACTGGGTTCCGGACTGATTTTCCCGTTCATTTTCGGCAAAGAATATGCTCAGATCTTCTGTACGACCATCTCGGTGGCATTGTTTGTCTATTACGTTTTCTCGATCCTTCAACTGACGAAGAAGGATTCGCTGACAGGACTGATGAACCGTCAGGCCTATTATGCCGACACGGCCTATGAACCCAAAGAGATATCTGCGATCGTATCGATCGATATGAACGGTCTGAAAAAAACCAACGATACGCAGGGACATGCCGCCGGTGATGAGGCTCTTGTGACTCTCGCACTTTGCTTCCATCGCGCTCTCAAGAGGAAACAGGTCGCCTACCGGGTCGGCGGAGACGAATTCGTCATCGTCTGCAGGCAGACTTCGCACAACGAAGTCGTTCAATTGGTGGAACGGATCAAAAAAAATGTTTCCGAGACTAAATACAGCTGTTCCGTAGGCTACAGTTATGACGCCAACAGTGAAAAGGACGTGGAAACTTTGCTCAAAGAATCAGATGAAAAGATGTATGCGGAAAAAGCAGCATACTACCTCGAATCGAAGAACAAGACAGAGGCTTAATGTCTGATTCGGATAATTGTTAAAATCATAATGCTTTTTCGGGGGTCGATCACGGTGTCACGGGTCGGCCCCCGGCTTATTTATTATTGTCTTTTTTTAAGGAAAAAGCAATTTTCTTTTTTCGGGGGAGGGTCGAAACCTTTTTCGGGCCAAACAGTGGTTGTATCAGGCCGATAATCATGGTATAATCATCTTGCAGCCCGGATCGAAAGGGTTGCAAATCAGACAGAAAGAAGCAATCGGCATGGAACTGATACAGAGTTTTTCGGTAGATCATACGAGGATCGTTCCGGGGATATTCACGAGCCGAGTCGACCATCTGGGCGACCAGGCAGCTACCACTTACGACATCAGGCTGAAGCGGCCCAACCGGGAACCGGTCATCGATGTGGCGGCGATGCATTCGCTCGAACATCTCATTGCGACCTATCTTCGCAATGATCCGGAATGGAAAGATGAAGTCATTTACTGGGGTCCTATGGGCTGCCTCACGGGTTTTTATCTGATCCTGAAGGGAACGCGTGCTCCCCGGGAACTGTACACTTTGATTCACAGTGCCTTCCGTTCCGTTTTGGACGCACAGGAGGTGCCGGGAACCACTCCGGCCAATTGCGGTCACTACCTGATGCACGATCTGGACATGGCCAAATGGTATGCCCGGGAGTTTGTTGAATATCTGGAAGCGAATGCCGAAAACGAGGCCGTTTTCGAATACCCGAAGACGGAGAGGCTCGTGACGGAGCAGGGACAAAAGTTTTACGATTCCTGAGTCACGGGACCACGAAACCGCGTCAAAACGCGAAAACACTTAATGGGAGGGAATATGTCTTCTTATTTGCGCAAAAAAACGCCGGGCGACACGTCCTGGTTCGTTCACGACAGATTCGGAATGTTTATCCATTGGGGCCTTTATTCCATGCCCGCAAGGCATGAATGGGTCCGCTATCACGAACAGATCACGAATGAAGAATACGAGAAATATTTTCTCCGTTTCGATCCGGATCTGTACGATCCGCATGAATGGGCGAGGGCGGCTAAGAACGCAGGCATGAAATATGCCGTGCTGACGACCAAGCATCACGAAGGCTTTTGCATGTTCGACAGCCAGTATACCGATTACAAATGCACGAACACGCCTGCCGGAAGAGATCTGGTCAAAGAATATGTGGAAGCGTTCAGAGCCGAAGGACTCAAAGTCGGTTTCTACTATTCTTTGATCGACTGGCATCACCCGGAATTTCCGATCGACATGAAATCGCCGGTCCGCAACTGGCCTCGGGAGAAGGTCGAGGCCATCAATCAGAAACGGGATATGCGTAAATATGCGGAATATATGCGCAACCAGGTGACCGAACTATTGACGAATTACGGGAAAATCGATATCCTCTGGTTCGATTATTCTTATTCGGGAGACGTGGACGAAAAATCCTGGCTTCACGGAAAGGGAAAAGACGACTGGGAGGCAGAGAAACTGATCGCTACCGCCCGCGCTCTCCAGCCCGATATCATCATCGACAACCGTACCGAGATCGATCAGGATCTCTGGACGCCCGAACAGGTCCAGCCGACCGACTGGGTCAGGCATCCCGTGACCGGCGAGTACGTGACCTGGGAAGCCTGCCAGACGTTTTCCGGTTCCTGGGGATACCACCGCGATGAAATGACCTGGAAATCTCCCGAGATGCTGATCCAGATGCTGATCCAGACCGTTTCCTGCGGAGGCAATATGCTTCTCAACGTCGGGCCGACCTCAAGAGGCTATTTCGACGAACGGGCCACCTCGGCACTGTCCGCGATGGGAGACTGGATGCATTACAACAGCCGTTCGATCTACGGATGCACGATGGCGGAACCTGATATTTTGAAGACCTGCCCGAACGGATGCCGGTATACGCAGACCGAGGACGGCAAGAGACTGTACGTTCATCTGTTCTCCTATCCTTTCCATTCGCTTCAGATTCCCGGCCTTGCGGGAAAGGTGGCGTACGCCCAGTTCCTCCATGACGGCAGTGAGATCAGGTTTTATGAAAGCGACCCGACGCCCGGGACAAAGGCGTTTGAAGACGGGACCAAAGTCTTGAATCTGATGCTGCCGCCGGTCAAACCCCGCGTCATCGTCCCTGTTATCGAATTGTTCTTGAAGGATTGATAAACACGCTGTCTCCTTCTTTCATCCCCGGAGAAAGATATTGCAACTGCTCCGGCGAGATGGTATAATGGAAGCAGCAAATCCTACAACTGTTTTTAAGGAGGATTCTATGTTGAAAAAGTTACTCGCAGCGGCGCTCGTCGTTTGCATGCTTGCGTCATTGGCCGTTGCCGCATCCGCGGTGAACTGCCAGACCAACGAAGACGTCGGATATGTTAATTCCGGGTATTTCTTTGCGCAGGACGCAAGAGAAAGCACCGTCAAGATCGACGCGTTCAAAGATGAGATCTACGGCGACACGCCGTCATTTGCCTACCATGCGACAGGCGAAGCGACCGAAGACAACGTCGGCCCCTTCACGGATGTGACGAACTGGGTCTTCGTGAGCGAAGGCGTCTATGCTGACCTGGAAGGTATACTGGACAAGTCCAACTATGTCGAAGGCTATTTCGCTTGGGATAATGTGAATCTCTATTTCTACATCGATCAGGATCTCGGTGCGTTCAAACAGAACCAGGCTCCCGGTGAAATGTGGAAAGACTACTGCATCCAGATCGAGTTTGTTGACTTCAAAGCCAACACTTATTCCGACTGGGGATGCTCCGTCAACGCCAGTACCGGTGAGACGATGCAGTACTGCTTCGTGAACGGCGGATGCGCTTGCCCGACCGGCGAGACGGTCTATGACGTCAAAGTCACTGCAGACGGCTCATCGGTTTCCTATGAAGGCGCCATTCCTGTAGCTGATTTCTTCTCCGCTACAACGATCGAAGAAGGCTCCACGCTCGGGTTCAACCTCTGCATCAACTTCGGCAATATGTCCGAAAGCGGCGGCAAACAGAAATGCCTGACCTGGGCAGAAAAGAATTATCATGCCCGCTCGGGCGACAGCGCTATCCCGATCACCTTGCTCGGCCCCAATACGACTCTGGAAGATGCATTGAATGCACAGAAGGAAGCTGAAAAAATGATCGCCGATGCGGCTGAAGAGAACGATGGCAAAGGCATCCTGTTCGCAGGATGCAACAATACGGACAAAGTCACGGGCGTGACCGTGTCCGAGGAGACCCACAAATCGGGTTCCGGCTCCTGGGCGTTCACACTGGGCAGCCATCAGATCGTGTACACACCTGACCCTGTGGACGCTTCCAAATATGATTCACTCGAATTCGATCTCTATATTGCAGACGGTGCGCAAATCGAAGGGCTGAAGACGGACAACAGCTTTTTGGAGCTGACTTCGTCCGGTTCGTGCGACCACCAAGAGATCGCTTGGAATATTTCAAAGATCCTCGGGGACGACGCCAAGGAAGGCTGGAACCATGTGACGCTGTATTTTGCAGAAGCCGAAGTGACCGATGGTGAGATCGATCTGTCTGCCGTTAATTACATGAGATTCTTCAATGTGTCCAACGCGCATACGACCGAGGGCTTCATCGACAACATCCGCTTCACGAATGCGAAAGCCAACAAAGACAAGGCCGACTCCGAATCCCTGGCCAAATGGGAAAGACAGTCTAAAGCCGCATACGAGAGAGAATCGCTGCAGCAATGGAGAGAGGAATCCGAATCTATCCATCAGGCCGAGCTCGAATCGGCTAAAGCAGCCGAAGCCAGCGCTACAGAGACAGATCCCGATGCCAAAGAGACCGGCAAGTCTTCCGAAGGAAAGGGCGGATGCGGTTCCGTCATCATGGTCGGTTCCGCTATCGTACTGCTTTGCGCAGGAGCGGGCGCCGTTCTGGTCGTCAGAAGAAAAGAAGACTGATCGTTTTTGACCGATCATCCGAAAGATAAACGATGCGGAGCATGCCTTCGAGGCATGCTCCGTTCAACAGGAGAATTATGAGAAAAAGCATTATTTTCAAACTGCTGGTCCTTTCGTTAGCGGCCTTGATGCTGTTCCTGACAGCATGCGGGAATCAAACCCCGGAACCCGAAACGGAAAAACCCGAAACGGAAGGGCAAAAGGACAGCGAAACCGCAGAACAGGTCGAGGACAAATATTTCGATCTGGCGGAAAAGGACGGGGACACCTTTGTCGTCAGGATCATCAGAAACGATTATTCGGACAACAAGGCGGGAGACGTGCTGGCCGCGGTCGATCTGGCTTCCGGCCTTGCGGAACTGCTGGGTACCCGCCCTTCACTGATCACGGATTTTACGGATAAAGACAGCAACGAATCGATCAAGGAGATCTGCGTAGGCAAAACCAACCGCGTCTGCTCGACCAGCCTGGAAGGGCTTGGAACGGATGACTACCGGATCGTCGTTGAGGAAAACAAGATCTTTATCGTAGCTGATTCGGACGGTGCCTATCAGGAAGCCGTCGCCGCATTCCTCGCTTCCTTGAAAGACGCTTCAGGCAATCTGAAAAATCCGAAAGTGGGAACTGTTCAGAACGGACATTGGGTGGATCCCGAAAAAGTGATCGACGACGGAAAAGAAAAGGTCCTTTACGGCCTTTCTCAGGATCAGGCTGATGAGTTTTTCGCAGATATCCTTGACGGGATCTTCACAGGAGATACGGTCGAGACCGTCGACACGGTGAAAATGGGCGCGGACTTCCGCATGCATTTTCCGGACATGGTCTACTACAAGGATACCTACTATGCCTACTATATCTGCGGAAAAACGAATAACGGAAAAGGCGGCGTCGGTCTGGCCACTTCCAAAGACGGCGTGACATGGAAAGATTATGGCTGTGTCATCGAGCCCGAAGAGGATTATGACTGCGACGGCGCATATTTCGCTGGTGCGTGGCGCGATACGGATGGTAAATGGTATTGCGTATACGAATGCAAAGGTACGATTGCCAACGGGTTGGAAAGTGTAGCTCTGGCCGTTTCCGATGACGGCGTCATCTGGGAAAAAGAGGGCATCATCGTCCAAAGAGATCAGGCATCCTGGCAGAGTGCGAACGTGGGCACACCGGACATTTATAAGGCCGATGACACATGGTACGTCTTCTTCCACGGCTTTGACTATAAGACCTGTCAGATCGGCGTCGCATACGGCAAAGATCTCCATCATCTGACGCTCGTCAAGAATCCCATCATCCCGACTCAGGAAAATACGCTCTGGAGCGGAACGACAGGCCGCAGAGACGTCATTTACGTAGGAGGCTGGTATTATATGGTCTATGAAATCAGCACAGAACAACCGTACGGTTCAGCATATTGGACTCATATGTTTGCCCGTTCCAAAGATCTGATCACGTGGGAAACTTGTGAAGGACCTTTGATCAGACGGACTGATGCCGCCGGCACACCCATGAGCGGGATGGGTTACGACGGCCCCTGCTGGTGTATCGTAGGCAAGCATCTGTACGTCTATTTCAGAAATCCGGGCAACGTGACATACCGCGCAGAACTGACGCTCGGCGACTGACTAGCAACGCTTTTACAAAATCCAATTCTATGCCTCTTCACTTGAGTTTTCAACTGAAGAGGCTTTTTGATCGCCCGGGTGAAAAAAGTTGTCAAAATACGGTTTTCACGTCTGAAAATGATTTGACATGCATGATGTGCTATGTTAAAATAATATGATACCGAAGAAAACGGAGGGAGGACCTTTTCATGAGCGATCAAGAGCATGTCAGCAAAGACAGGGAAGCAGACGCTTTCTGGGATCTGGAAAAGTTTGTCATCCCGAAATCCAAATCTCCGGTGAAACCCGCAGCCCGGTCTGAGATCGAATTGACGGATATCGTTTCCGAACCGTTGCCCGCGGAAGCGTCCGGGACGAAAACGTACCGCTCGTCGCCGGTCCCGCCTGCTCCCCGGGAGGAGAGTGCCCGTTCCGTATCTTTCGAATATACGGACAACAATCCGCTGATCGAGTGGATCCTGATCACAAAAGGGAACAAGGTTTTTCATTTCTATGACGATTTTCGGAAAAGCGCCCTGAAATATGATCAGTTATCGGGCAGTGAATGCGAGCCTGTCAACTATTTTTCGTTTCTTCCGCAATATGCACAGTTCTCCAAAGAACAGAGGGAATGGTATCTTTGGTGGCGGGAATGTGTCCGAAACGGCCGTTTCCCGGACACGGCATACAGCTATGTCGTGCTCTACGTGTATGAGCTGATCAACATTTCGGACACGAAAGTGCCGGAAGATACGCTGACATCTCTTTTGAATGTCTGGAAGGCCTACCGGGGGAGATACCCGCGTTTGGATTCCTTCATGGGTGACTGGATCCTGGATTTCTGCCTGGTCTACCGTCTGCCGATCCCGGACCTCTCGGAGCTGTTCACGAAATGTGAACCCGGCCGTTCGGTCGCGGAAGTCCCTGAGTTATTGTTTCCCAAAATGGACAGGGGCGTCCTGACCGATTATCTGATCGGTCTCTATTCGACCTATCAGTACAAGAAAAGCGTCTACTATACGGATTCGAAAGACGGTCAGGATCTGAGATCCTATTACGATTCCATCTTTCCGCGTGCCATCTCGTACGTGCTACCTGTGCTGGTGGATGAAATGAAAGCGCAGGTCTCCTCCGTTCAGATCAAACATGACGCTTTTCCGGGCGCGCTCTGCGTTCCGGAAGTCAAATATACGATCTCATTGCAGTACTATCCGCTGCAGCAGATCCCGCTATTTCGCAGGATGCTGACACAGCTGTGCCGGCTCATCGACAACGGGATCCGGGAATTGCTCTTCATCCGGTCCAAACTGACGGTCAAGGATCTGTCCCAAAGGATCCGGTCGTCGGTCGAGACGGTTTTCAGCGAAGAAAAGATCCGGCTGTACCGCAACGAAGCCTACCTTTCTTTGGTTCGGGACAGCAAGCATGTTCCTGCCTCACAGGGAGACGGGATCGAATATGAGATCAAATATTCGGGCAAAAAGACGGACCTGTCTCCCGAGAGGGCCAAACAGATCGAACAGGAATCCTGGCAGACAACAGAGAAACTGATCGAGGCATTCGAGGATGAGGAAAGTGCTGCGCCCGCTGTCATGCCTTCTGCACCTGAGCAAGCATCGGCCCAGGAACCGGCTGTCACAGGCGAAGACCGGGACTTGCGCAAAGCTTTGCAGGACGCATCTTTGCTGGATTATTTGAATACCCTGAAACAGGGAAATTACGCAGCTTTCCGCGCGATGTGCACGAAAAACAACCTGCTTCCGGATTCAGTCATGGAGCAGATCAATCAGATCTCGCTGGAATTGCTGGGAGACGTGATTTTGGAAAATTCGGACGACGGCAGGATTTGCCTCGTTGAAGACTATGTGAGTGAATGGGACAAGGAAGGGAACTGAGGACCATGGTAGAACAGACACAAAAAGTGCCGAAGAGGATATTGAATAATCTTTTAGCCAGTGTTGCAGCCGGTGTCGTCCCTCGCTCGGGTGCACCCTATCTGGCCATTGGCCGGAAAGAGGAAGTCGCGGCATTGCTGCGCGATCTGGAAGCAGTCAATGAGGGAAGCGCCGCTTTCCGATTTCTGATCGGACCTTACGGCAGCGGCAAAAGCTTTTTGATCCAGCTGATCCGGGGATATGCCCTGGAACGGGGATTTATCACGGCAGATGCTGATCTGACGCCTGAGAGAAGACTGTACGGAACGTACGGTTCGGGCGTCGCGACCTACCGGGAACTGATGAAAAATCTGTCCTGCCGGGTCAGCCCGGACGGAGGAGCTCTTCCCGGGATCCTGGCACGGTGGATAGACAGCGTCCGGGAGTCGGTCCTTGCCGAGGGTGAAGACCCGGATTCGCCGATGTTTGCATACAAACTGAAACAGGGAATCCGTGCCATCCTCCATCAGGTCGAATCCCAGGTCGGCGGGTTTGATTTTGCCCGTGTCATCATCCGTTATTATGAAGCTTATACAGAGGGTGATGATGAGATGCGTTCTTCCTGCATCCGTTGGTTGCGGGGAGAATTTTCGACGCGCAACGACGCCAAGCGTGAGCTGGGCTTTTCGGTTTCGGTCATCGTCAACGACGAGAACTGGTACGATTTCATCAAACTGTGGGGCGAACTGTTCCGGTTGATCGGATACCGGGGACTGATCGTTTTCCTGGATGAGTGCGTCAATCTCTACAAGATCTCCAACAGGATCAGCCGTGAAAACAACTATGAAAAGATCCTTGCCATGTTCAACGACACATTGCAGGGAAGAGCATCCGGACTGGGGATCGTCATGGCTGGCACACCGCAGTTTCTGGAAGACACCCGTCGGGGACTGTTCAGTTACGAAGCGCTGCGCAGCAGACTCTGCGACAGCCGGTTCCAGGCGGATGATTTCGTCAATCTGATCGGGCCGGTCATCCGGTTGAGAAGACTGTCCGATGACGAGTTGCTCGCTCTTCTGCAACGGGTCACGTCGCTCTATGCCCAGCAATACAATTGGGATCCAAATCTGAAGGATGAGGATATGTCCGGTTTTCTCATGCAGTGCCTGAGCCGGGCCGGGGCAGAGACGATGATCACGCCCCGGGAAGTGCTCAGAGACTTTATGACCGTGCTGAACCTGATGATGCAGAATCCTGACGTGAGTTTTGAAAAGATCGTAGGGTTGCAGCAGGCTGCGGCCGAAGAAGCCCCCAGAGTGCCCGGCAGTTCGGAAGCATTCGATCCGGACGATATCCAGTTTTGAAACAGGTGAGTTCCGATGACAGACTCCAATCAGGTTTTTAATCTTTTTCCGGATTTTATAAAGAATTACATTTATAGGCACCGCTGGGAAGAACTGAGGGAGATTCAGATCGCGGCGGCGGAAACGATTTTGCAAACCGATCACAATCTTCTCCTGACCTCATCGACGGCCAGCGGAAAGACCGAAGCCGCCTTTTTCCCGATCCTTTCCGATCTTTACAGAAACCCATCATCCAGCGTGGGCGTCCTCTATATAGCCCCTTTGAAGGCTTTGATCAATGATCAGTTCGAACGGATACAGGAACTTTTGGACGAAAGCGGGATCCCTGTGACCCATTGGCACGGGGACGTGGCCAAATCTCACAAGCAGAAACTGCTGGAGCATCCCAAAGGGATCTTGCAGATCACGCCCGAATCCCTGGAATCTCTTCTCATGCGCAAGCACAACGAGATCCCTGCGCTTTTCGGAGATCTGAGATATATCATCCTGGATGAGATCCATATCCTTTCGGGTTCGGACCGGGGCAATCAGATGATCTGCCAGATCAACAGGATCGACCGGATCATCCATAAAAGCCCCAGACGGATCGGGCTGTCCGCAACGGTCGGCAATCCCGAGCAGGCCGCTTTATGGCTCAGCGCAGGCAGCCCGCGCGAGACGGACGTTCCGAGCATCCCGCCCAAAAAGCTGCATTGGAAGCTGGGCATGGAACATTTCTTCATCCAGCAGCCGGGAACGGAAGCCGACGAAGTCCCACTCGAAGCGGAGAGCGAAGAGAACGCTGAAAAGCCCTTGCCGATCGACGCGGGATACGAATACATGTACGACTGCGTGAAAAACGTGAAATCTTTGGTTTTTTCGAATTCCAGAGAGGAAACCGAATACCTGACCGCCACGTTCCGTCAGATCGCCTCCAGACGCGGGGATCCGGATATTTTTCTGATCCATCACGGAAATCTTTCCGCCGCGCTTCGGGAAGAGGCGGAACAGAAAATGAAAGACCCGGATATCCGGGCCGTCACCTGCGCAACGGTCACGATGGAACTCGGGATCGATATCGGCAGGCTGGAAAGAGTGCTTCAAAGCGAAGCACCGACCTCGGTCTCCAGCTTTTTGCAGAGACTCGGACGGTCCGGCCGCCGCGGGGAACCGCCTGAAATGATGATGGTCTTCCGCGAAGAGGACGAGGTGCCGAATACGCCCTTGCCCGATCTGATCCCGTGGGAACTGATCCGGGGCATCGCCATCGTCCAGCTCTACGTGGAGAGCCGATTCATCGAGCCTCCGTCTGAAAAAGAATTGCCTTTCAGCCTGCTTTTCCACCAGACGCTGAGCATCCTCGCTTCGTGCGGGGAACTGACGCCCGCAGTCCTTTGCGAAAGGGTTTTGACGCTTCCTCCGTTCCGGAAAGTGACGAAAGAGGATTACAGGGAACTGATCGTCGACATGATCCAGAACGAGTTTTTGGAATGGACGCCTGAAAAGACGCTGATCATCGGGTTGAAAGGCGAAAAGATCATTTCCAGTTTCCGTTTCTTCGCCGTTTTCAAAGATACGACGGATTATACAGTCCGGTGCGGATCGGATGAGATCGGAACGATCTCGAACCCATTGCCGGTCGGGGACAGATTTGCTCTGGCAGGACGGGTTTGGGAAGTTGAGGAACTGGATATCCGCCATAAGTTAATCTACGTCAAGAGCGTGAAGGGTAAAATGGAGGTCAGCTGGCCCGGCGATTACGGAGAGATCCACACCCGGATCCTGGAACGCATGTGGCAGGTCTTGAAAGAAGATACGGTTTATCCTTATCTCAAGCCCAACGCCCGGATCAGACTGGAGAAGGCGCGCCATGTGGCCAGGAATTCGGGCATGACCGAACGGATGCTCATCCATCTGGGCGGGTATACCTGGTGTCTGTTCCCGTGGCTGGGGACCCGGTCCTTCCGGACGCTGCGCAAGGTCATCAAGACGCAGGCTCAGACTCTGGGAATTACGAATCTCGAATTCCAGGGCTGCGAATATATGACTTTCAGAATGGAAAACGGAGACGAGCACGCTTTTGCTCACCGGCTGATGCAGGTGGCCAGTCAGGGCATCGACACCCGGATGCTGGTTTCACCGACCGAATCACCCGTTTTTGAAAAATTCGACCCTTACATACCGGGAGACCTTTTGAGGAAGGCCTATGCCCGGGACCGGCTGAGACCGGACGAGGCGGAACGCCGCATTCAAGAATTGTTCAACCAAAGATAAGTAGGAGGAAATCATCATGAAATGTCCTTATTGTGCTTACACCGAAAGCAAAGTCCTCGATTCCAGACCCGTGGATGAAGGGAACTCTATCCGCCGCCGCCGTGAATGTATCCAGTGCGGCAAGCGATTCACGACCTATGAGATCATCGAAGTGGTCCAGATCGTCGTCGTGAAAAAAGACGGAACCAGAGAACTGTTTGACCGTTCCAAAATCCTGTCCGGCATCCGTAAGGCCAGTGAGAAACGGCCCGTAGATCCGGAAGAACTGACTTCGGAGATCGAAGCGGAACTTCAGAACAGTCTGAGAGCCGAGATCTCCTCCCGCGAGATCGGCGAGATGGTCATGAAAAAACTGAAGGAGAGAGACGAAGTCGCGTATGTCCGATTCGCGTCTGTTTACCGCGAATTCAAGGATATCGATTCGTTTATGCAGGAACTGAAGCGCATGATGCAGGCGTGAGGAGTCGTTTTGAACCCTTATAAAAAACTGTTTTCAAACACGGCGATCCTGGGTATCGGTACGTTAGTGTCCAAACTGATGGTCTTTTTCCTCATGCCGCTTTATACGGCGGTCCTTTCCAAAAGCCAATACAGTCTGGCCGACATCCTGGTCCAAACCAGCAACTTCCTGATCCCGTTCGCATGTGTCGGGATAACCAACGGTATTTTCCGGTTCGCTGCGGAAAAAGGCGAAGATAAATCCAAAGTTCTATCGACAGGACTCTTGATCCAATTCGCCATGACGGGGCTGTTTCTGATCGTCTCGCCCCTGCTCGGGCTGGCCCAGCTTTTTCAGGGTTATTCCTGGCTGATCATCATCTATGTGATCGCGGCCAATTATCAGGCGCTTTTTGCCCAGTATATCCGCGCCAAAGACAAAACGGCGCTCTTTGCCGTGCAGGGCATCTTCAATACGGTTTTGACGATCGGTTGCAACATTGTCCTTTTGCTGACGCTGGATCTCGGCATCAAAGGATACGTTCTTTCGACGATCATTGCAAATCTTGTGACGACCGTGTTCATTTTTGTCGCGGGCAGATTGTGGAAAGACATTCATCTGAACGTTTTTTCGCTTTCCTTCGCCAAAACCATGCTCAAATACAGCGCTCCCCTGATCCCTGCCACGGTATGCTGGCTGGTCACGGACCTGTCCGACCGGTTTTTCGTGGCGGAAATGATCGGGGCGGACGTCAACGGTCTTTATGCTGCTGCGACCAAAATCCCGACGATACTGGTTCTCGTGTCGACCGTATTCAACGAGGCCTGGCAGCTGTCCGCCATCATGGAGTCCGATGACGAGGAGGCCAGCAAAAAGATGTTTTCCAACATCCACAGGGCCTACATTGCCGTCTGCTTTATCGGGTGCAGTGTGCTGATCCTGTGCTGCCGCTGGATCACGATGCTTCTCTATAATGAATCCTACTATCTTTCGTGGGAATTCATGCCTGTCCTGATGCTCGCCACGGTCTATGCCAATCTGAGCACTTTCCTTGGCTCCGTGTACACCGTCAAGAAAAAATCCTTTTGGACCATGTGGATCGCCATCATCGCGGCCGGCATCAATGTGGTCATGAACTATTTCATGATCCGTGCCTGGGGCGCTATGGGCGCGGCCATTTCCACGCTGCTTTCCTATTTTGTAGTCTGGATCATCCGGTTGCCGCTGATCCGGAAAATGTTGGATTTCGATCTGGGCATCGTTCCGGTTGCGATCAATTCGGTTTTTGTGATCGCTCAGGTCGTGCTGATCTTTCTGATTCCGGAAGGGATCTGGAACTGGATGGCACAGCTTGGCCTGACCTTGGCTGTCATCGCGATCAACGCGGCTTCCGCCTACCGGTTTTTCAGACCTTTCATCGCTTCCAAATTCGGGAAGAGCAGCTCGATCGAGCAGGATGAGCACCCGGAATAGGACAAAAACAGAGTAAAAAAGCGGATTTTTAGAAAAAAGCGGCATTTTTTTGTTGATTTGCTCTTGCAAAAACAGCACCGGTTATGATAGAATACCCAAGCGCGTTTTGTGCGCTATCCTATGTGGTCCGCTACGTACCCGGTATGAACACATATATTTTCGAGGAGGCAATAATGGATAACAATCGCATTATCGCAGCTTTTACACAGGGACAGCTGAAGGAAGAAAAGCCTAATTTCTCCATTGGTGACACAGTGAAAGTGTACCAGATCCTTCTGGAAGGAGAAAAGCAGGACAAGCAGCGGATTCAGACCATTGAAGGTACAGTAATCGCAATGCACAATCTGGACAAGAATCACAGTGATGATATTTCTTCTTCTTTCACCATTCGCCGTATTTCCTACGGTTGCGGTGTCGAGAAGACGTTCCCGTATCATTCACCTCTGATCCAGAAGATCGAAGTGACCCGCAAGGGTTCCGTCAGACGTGCAAAACTTTACTATTTGCGCGATCGTGTCGGCAAGGCTTCCAAAGTCAAAGAAGACATCAGCAGATGAGGGTTTTTGCCCCGAACGAAAAAGGACCGAGAAGAGATTCCCGGCCTTTTTTCTTGTGTAAAAACTATTAATCGAACTGCGTTTTTTCCAAAGAGGCGATCAGCTTCTGTTTGACCGCCGGGTCCTGAATACCCGCCAGGTCCAGACAGCGCAGGCAGGCGCCCGTCAGTTGAGACGTTTTCAACGTTTCGATCTCAAAAGCATCGCCCATTTCAGCGCGCACAAGATCCTCGAATTCTTTTTGATGGGTCGCCACCCCTCCGGACAGGAAGAGTTTGCAGACGCCCGGATAGGCTTGATGCGCGGCCCGGCAGAAACGGCACAATTCGGCGATGTTTTCAGAAACGATCTTTTGAGCGACTGTGTCCCCTTCGGAGAGGGCCTCGAAGACGAGCGGGGAGAGAGAAGCGAGGGCGCTGGCCTGCATCTGATAGATATTTCGGACGATCTCGGCTTCATCCGCGCCGATCTGAGGACGCAATTTTCGGGTCAGGGAAGTGCGGGGGCCCATCCGGGTCAGATCTTCCAACACGGCGCGAACCGCATCGCGCACGATATCGAGCCCGCTGCCTTTGGGGGAGATGAGCGAACCCCATCCCCCGAAGAGGTGCAGCTGTCCGTCCGTTTGCACGAAGACCGAACAGCCGGTTCCGCAGATCGCAGCCATCAGGTCTCCGCTCTGGTCGCAGGCCCGCATCAGGTTATAGACGTCCGAGCGGCATTCGAACGTGTCATGGGGGAAGGCGATCTTCAATTCTTTCTCGATTTCATCATCGCAACGGGCAAAAAAGGTCCCCGCAACTCCCAAACAGACCACGGCGGGCGCGGACGGCTCATAGACGACCTGACGGATCCCCTCGATCAGGAGTCTGACACAACCGTCGATTCCGATGCCGTTCGGGTTGCTCGGACCGAGAACGGCATGCTTGTGGACCGTGCCCTGAGCGTCAAAACTGAGGAAGCGGGTCTTGGATCCTCCGCCGTCGACAGCGATCAATTGATAATTGTTTCCCATAGTTTTTCTCCCAATCCCATCCTGTTTGCAAAAAACAAAAATGTGAGGCTTTACAAAAAGAAAAATAGACTTGACAAACCGATAGATAACAGTTATAATCACATGTGTTCGCGAGAGTGGCGGAACTGGCAGACGCGCACGTTTGAGGGGCGTGTGGTAACACCGTACGGGTTCAAGTCCCGTTTCTCGCACCATGATGGGATTACTATTGCAAGGTAGTAATCCCATTTTGTTCCGTATCTCCTGATCGATCGTCTTAAGTTTACACAGATTTGCTTTTTTTGGCAAGATGTTCTCGAGGAAAAACCTCTCGTTTGGCCCTGTAAACCGGGGCCAAGCAGATTTTTGGGAGTCGAGGATCACTCAACCGGCGCTCGATTTGGTCAACTCAACCGCTGGTTTGTTGCTTTTTTGTGTCCACCTCACTACAATGGAGCCGAAAGGAGGATTCAACCATGGATCAGTTGAAAATAGGCAAGTTCATTGCAGAAAAGAGAAAAGAAAAAAACCTGACGCAAGCACAGCTTGCAGACAAACTGGGAATCACTGACCGTGCGGTATCCAAATGGGAAACGGGCAGATCTCTGCCTGACGCTTCCATCATGCTGGATCTTTGCGGCCTTTTAGAGATTACAGTGAATGATTTACTGAGTGGGGAGGTCGTCTCAATGGTGGATTATAACGAGCAAACGGAAAAGAATCTGATCGCCGTACTGAAAGAGAAAGAACAAACAGACAAAAGGCTGCTGAAAACCGAGATCGTGATCATGAGCATAGCTTCGGCATT
>CADBRS010000073.1 GCA_902797125.1 uncultured Ruminococcus sp. | reverse complement strand
GTGTCCGCCAGCACGCCCGATACGGTATACAATGTTTCCTGACGGAAAGCCATGCCTCCCTCAGGATCATCCTCAACAGGCGTACTGTACTCATTTTTGGAAGGATCTGCAGAGTTGAGATAATCCAGGGCATGCCCGCGGTTCGAAAGATCCTTCAGCCGTTCCTTGCCGGACTGGGACAGATCCCATGCACCCAGGATCCCGTCGGATTCATAATCCGGATCATCCATATCGCTTTGAATCTCTTCCGCGGTCCGGACGTCCTGGAAAATGGCGACCGACCCCAAAACGGCAGATTTCAGGTACTGGACGTTGCCTGACCGGAAATCTCCGCCCAGACAGAGCGCACCCATATTCTGATCCTGCTGCGGCTCGAACGAAAGGGACAACGTCTGCTTCAGTTCCCCGTCGATATAGCATCTGGCAGTTCCTGAATCGGCTGTCACGGCGAGATGCAGCCAGCGTCCGGTACGCAGATCCACATTTGAGAAATTGGCGATCGTCGTTTTCCCTTTCTCGTTGCACCAGTAGATGTAGGGGTTACCTTTTTCCCTGATCTCCAGGTTTACGGCTGCCGTCGAGGCTCCGTAATTCCCGATCAGGACGCCCAGTCGACTTGACGATGCGTTCGTGTCGACCTTGACCCAGACTTCCCAGGTGTGGGGAAAAGCGGGCAGCGCGTCCGATGTCCGGTAGCAGTCAGCAGCCGTGAAGGCTGCGCCCTCACTTTCAGCGCCCGCTGCCGCGTGGGTACCTACCAGGGCGACCATCAAGATCATGACAAAGAGAATGGCTATTCGTTTCCGCATGGCTTCTGTCCTCCGTTTCGCGTGACGGGATTCTTTGATCAACTCCAATTATACAAAAGTTCATGAATGATGTCAAATGTCACGCCTGGAAAATCCGGATCGAATTCGGCAAAACGAGACACAAGAAGGTCCCGTTGTGATATAATGATGATACTGCAAAAATCTGTTTCCGGGAGGCATTCATGGAACACGATCTGTATGACATCAGAAACGTCAAAAATCTCATGACTACGTTCGGTCTGTCTTTCCGGAAAGAATTCGGCCAGAATTTCCTGACTGACAAAGAGATCGTCTGTGCGATCGCGGACATGTGCGCCTCGACGAGCGATCAGACGATTTTGGAGATCGGACCTGGCATCGGCACCTTGACGCAGGAATTGGCCAGAAGATATAAAAGCGTTTACGCCATCGAGATCGACAAAGGTCTGATCCCCCTGCTCCGCTACACGCTGGAGGACTTCAAGAACGCCCACGTCATCCAGCAGGACGTGCTGAAAGCGGACCTGATGGCTCTGTGGGAACAGGAAATGGGTCGGGACCGCGTATCCGTCTGCGCCAATCTCCCCTACTATATCACCACGCCCATCCTTTTGAAACTGTTGAAATCCGAAGTCCCATTCGAATCCGTCACGGTCATGGTCCAGAAAGAAGTCGCGGACCGGCTGTGCGCTCCCGTTGGAGGCAAGGACAGCGGCGCCGTCACGGCCTATTTTGCCTATTACGGCCGGGCGGAGATCATGCTGGACGTGCCGAGCGACAGTTTCGTGCCGGCTCCGAAAGTTGACTCCTGTGTGATCCGGCTGCATCTCTATGAAAAAAAGCCGGTCGTTCCGACTGACGAAGACTTGTTTTTCAAAACGATCCGCGTCATTTTCGAACAAAGACGCAAGACCATCCAGAACGCTTTGATCCTGGGTTTCCCCGAGCTGGACAAGCCCGCGGTCGCAGAGATCTTGGAACGCGCGGGCATCGATCCTTTGTTCCGCGGTGAAAAGCTGGATCTCCCGGGCTTCGCCCGGCTGTCGGACAAGATCGGTCCATATCTAGAAAAAGCCTGACGTCCTCTGAGATGCCAGGCTTATTTTTGGGCTTCCGGTCCGACCGGGGCCTATTTTTCTATTCCCATTTTTGCAGCCATATCCCCGAGGCTTTTGTCATACTGAGCCTGAGAGATAGCTCCTCTTTCCAAAAACAGATCCAGGATCTGCTTCTGTTTTTTGTAAAGAATGAGCTTTTTTTCTTCCGGCGTAAGGACTTTTCCGTCCGGCTCGCAGGTGGCCGGCTTGATTTGTTCTGTCATATCGATCCTCACTTGAAGAATTCGTATAAGTAGCACGGGATCATCCCGTTATAAAGTTTGCGGACCTTGTTGGCTTTTCGTCCGTACAGTTTTTCGAAAGTCTCGCAGGACGTCAGGATATAGATCTGCCAGGGCGCATAGTCGGCTTGGCACCGGCCTAACTGCCTGTACATGGCCTCCACTTCCCGGATATCCATCATGCGCTCGCCGTAGGGCGGATTGCAGATCACGGTGCCTCTCCGGTCCGGACGCGAGAGACGCGTCGCGTCTCCCTGAAAGAAGCGGATCTTTTTCTCGATCCCCGCTCTTCTGGCATTCTGCAAAGCGGTCTTCAAGACGCCCGAATCGATATCCGAGCCCCAGTTCATAATCTCGGAATCCGTGACGATCTGAGCCTTGGCCCGCTCCTTTTCTTCCTCAAACACTTTCGATCCGATGAAAGGAAAAGACTCGGATGCGAAGGACCGTGAAAGGCCCGGCGCGATCCGGCATTGGTCAAGCGTCGCTTCGATCACGATCGTGCCTGAACCGCAAAACGGGTCCCAAAGCATTGTATCTTGTCTTAAATGAGACAGTTTTACGAGTCCAGCCGCCAAAGTTTCGCGCAAAGGGGCGATCCCGGCTTCCGGCCGGTACCCTCTTTTGTGGAGAGGCGTCCCGGTCGTATCGATCATCAAAGCGGCTTCGTCTTTGAACAGAAAGAATTCGATCTGATATTTGATCCCGGTCTCTTCGAACCAGTCTTCGCGGTAGGCCTGGCTCATGGAGCGGACGACCGCTTTTTTGATGATGCTCTGACAGTCCGGAACCGAGAAAAGCGTGCTCCGGATCGCATGGCCCTTGACGGGAAAAGCGTCTTTCCGGCCGATGAAGTCCGGCCAGGGCAAGGCCGCAGTTCCGTCGAAGAGTTCTGTATAGGTCGTTGCCCGGAAAGAACCGAGTTTCAGATAAACCCGTTCCGCGCACCGCAAGCCTACGTTGGCTCTGGCGCAGGCGTTCTCGTCTCCCTCGAACGTGACCCGGCCGTCCATGGTATGGATCCTTTTGAGTCCCAATGCGTCGATCTCTTCTCCGAGCACTTTTTCCAGTCCGAACAGACAGGTCGCGACATATGTGTATACCATATTAGTCATTCCCTCCCTGCCTGCTCGAGTGGCATGTGAGATAGATGATCTGGAAACGGGACGACAGATCGCGGACCAGTTCCAGTGCCCGGTCGAGCGTGTGGTCGTCGAAATCGGCGAACGGATCGTCCAGGATCAGGAAAGGCTGCTCGGTGGCCCCGTCGTAGATGGCCTCGATCAGGGCGAAATGGCGGCAAACGGAGAGCAGATCCTTCTGCCCTTCGCTGTAGTCCGACGCCGGATGCAGCGCTCCGCTTTCATGGATCTGAACGTCCAGAGCCGTGTTGATGTCCGAATGTGCGAACGGGTTGGATCCGAACTTATCCAGATACTCTCTGAAATGGGTTCTCATCGGATTGAGATACCGAGAAGACAGCGTATTTTTGGCATTTTCCAGATAGGTCATCGTCAATTCGAGGTGGTGCTCCTTGAGATCCGTTTCACGGATCTTTTGGGCATACATCTCGTCGATCTCGTCGAATTCGCGGATCGAATCCTCGGCATCCTGCGCGTTCCGGATCCGGCTCTCGAAATCTGAGATCTTCGCTCCGAGAACTTCCCTTTCTTCGCGGCGGGCCGAGATCCGTTCCTCCACGCTCTCCGGAGTATCCGACTCCGGGATGGATGACAGCGTTTCCAGTTCCTGTCCGTGAGAGGCAAGAAATGCTTCCCGTTCTTCTTCGGCCTGTTTGAGAGAGGCGGCGGCGACCGCACACTCGTTCAGCGTTTTGCGGAGCCCGCTCTCAGTCTTCTCCAAAGCCGCGGGCGAAAGATCCCCGTCTGCAAAGGGCAGCCCCAGGGCGTTCAATTCCTCTTTGATCCCGGTCAGCTTTTTGTCTGCGAGCGAGATCCTTTCCATGGCCTCGAGCGCCTTTTCGTAGTCTCCCACGTCCTTGACGAAACGGGCCGGAAAATCTTCTGCGGGGATATCTTCGTAGCCGTATTCGGTCATGACGCCATGAATCTTGCCGGCAGACTGCGAAAGCCTTTCTTCAGCGGATGAGAGCTGCTTTTCCAAAGACTGTGCTTCCGCACGTCCTGTTTGCCTCTCTTCGAGTTCACGCAAGATCTCTGCCGCCCGGCTCCTGTCGGATTCCGTCCAGTCAAAATCGGGCGCGAATGAGATCCATTTGTCGCGGACCATGCTATCGTAGCCGAACCAGCGCTCCCGCTTTTCCGCGAGACGCCCGTATTCATGCATCATCGCGTCGATCCGGGACAGCGCGGTCGCAGGATCTACGTCTCGCGGCAGATTGTATTTCGAAAGGACCCTTACCGCTTCGGAGGACATGCTCCCGGCGCGTTTTCTTCGCCTCTCCCTCATCAGGATGAGGACAGACCAAACGATGCAGCCGACCGATCCCGCGCCGGCCAGCGCAAAGAAAGCCGGATGGACGAAAATGCCGGTCAGGATGCCAGCGGTCAGGAAAGTCAGGAACAAAGCCGAGATCAGGAAATAGATCGGACCTGCCGGAGTCTGTCTCTCTTTTTGCAAAGATCCGATGACCTCTTTATCATGTCTGACAAGGTCCGGGTCGGAAAACAGCAGTTCCCCTTCCGAGACGGTTTTCTCTTCCTGCTCGGACAGTGCGGATATGTCTTTGTTCATGTCTGCGATCCGGGAATATTCCAGATAATCCTTCAAAACCCGGATCTTTTCGGGTGCGCGCTCATCAGTCTCGCCCGGCTGCGAAAGCGCATCTCTCCGGGCGCTGAGAGTCCGGACGTCCCGTTCGGCGAGTTCATATTCGGTCCCGTCTTTCAAAACGGAGGCGGGATCTGGCTCTTTGCCGGAGAAACGGCTCAAAAGTTCGCCGTACCGGTCCAGAGTCGCCTGATCCGGGCGCATGGACTGGTAGTCTTTGTACCCTTCGCGGAAAGACCTGGACAGATCGAAAAAGCGTTCGAAGACCGGATCGTCCGGTTCCCGGTCCTCAAGTGAGGATCGGATCTCTTCATAAGAGGCCTTCAGATCGGAGATCCGCTTTTGCTGCGCTCTGTCCTGTTCCCGGACGGATGCAAGTGTCAAACTGCGGCGGTCCGCTCGATTCTCTGCGTCCAGCGCGTCGATCTTCTCTTTTTCGGTCTTCAGTTCCGCCTTCAAAGTCGGCAGCGTCTGCGCCGTTCTTTTGGCTTCCTGTTTCTTGATATAATTTTCCGTTTTTAAACTATCAAATGTTTTCTTTTCCGTTTTGGTCTCCGAAAGGCTCTTTTTGAGGGACACCATGGCTTTCTCGTAGCCGGCCAGATCCGGTACGGCCGTGCCCTCGCCCAAAGAGATCAATTTTTCGGTCAGTTCGGCGGTCCCGGCCTCGGGACCGTTCAAACGGCGCTGGGAAAAATAAAGGGTGTTTTCGAATCCCTGTTCCCGGATGCCCAGCAGCGCATAACCGGGTTCTTCTCCGAAACGGTCCGTCTGGAGTCCCGTTTCAAGATCCACGACCGTACACTTCGTCTTGTTCCGGTCCGGAAATGATTTGATGATCCGGTATCTTTTGCCCTGCGTCTCGAACTCGAGCCATCCGCCATAGGACTGCCCGATCTGCCAGGGCGTATAGTTTCCCCTGTCGTCGTCGCTCAGATCCTTGCGCTTGCGGGAAGGTGAGAAATCGAACAGCATGGCCCTGATAAACACGGCAAGCGTCGTCTTTCCGAACCCGTTTTCCCGCAATAAAGAAGTCAGCGAGGGATCGAAATCCAGATCGAACTGATTCAGTTTTCCGAAAGAGTCAATATGACATCGGATCAATCTCATAAAATAACCTCAAAGGTGTGTCGATCTTTGTTCAATGCGGCGAGGCCGTACTGCAAAACGGCTTCTTTTTCTTCATCCGAAAGCGCCGTGTCCTCGCGGACCGTCCGGATGAATTCGGACCTGACCGATACTTCATCTTCGTCGCCTGCACCGGCAGAACATACGGTTTTGTTCTCTGTCCAGGCAAAGAAAAACTTTTCATTCAGATCCGCGTCCAGGATCTCCGGATAGAGCGAAGTCCGGTCTCCGGACCGTCCGGTCAGTCTGACGCGCACGATGGAATCCTGCGAAATGCCGGAAACGGTCTGCCCGACCTTTTCCCGGACGTCTTCGAAAGCATCCTGTTCATCGACGTGCAGTTCCAGATCGAAGATCTGCCGCTGTGCCATGGGAATGAAGCGGTGACTGACCCTGCCCTGATCGACTTCGATCAGCACGACGCCCTTTTCACCCGTTTCATCCATCCCGCGGCCCTCCGGGCATCCTGAATACACGCAGACGCCTCGCTGATCCAGAGCCTGTTCGGCGTAGCTGTGATAGTGGCCGAGCGCCAGATAATCGATGCCTTTGCCCCGGAAACGGCCTACCGGGATCGTGTCCTTCTGCATGGCCATGCCGTCCCGGATCTCGCCGTGGAGCATGACAATATGCGTGCCGGACCGCTGCGGCAGTTTTTCCACCGTCGCGCTCTCCAGATCCTCCGTTCCCGAAACGGAGACTTCGGGATAGTCGTAGGAACCCCAGCCTTTTTTCGGGAACAGTTTCAGATTCGGGCAGTTCCAGTCCGCAAAGCGGGACGGAGAAATGCCGCCGTCATGGTTGCCCAAAAGGAGCAGGAAATCCAGATCCGGATAATCCTCCAGGACCTTTTTGAACCTGCGCATAGAAGTCTCGGTGGGCTTGGCCCGGTCGAAGACGTCTCCGCAAAGGAGAACGGCCCGGCAGGACAGTTCCTTGGCCTTTTGCGCGATCCGTTCGGGCACGGCAGAGAGTTCGTTCCGCCGGATCTTGAGCCGTCGCTCGTCCAGGCGCGTATTCAGTTTGGAATCCAGATGCAGATCTGCCGTGTGTAAAAATCGAATCATAGAAATCCTTTAAATTAAACGTTTTTGAGCGTGATGACCGTCACGCCGGAATCCCCTTCGCCCAGTTTGCCCAGACGCATGGATTCCACCCGTTTGTCCCGTCTCAGTTCGGTCTGGAGGTAGGAGCGGAGCGCCCCGGTCCCCTTGCCGTGGACCAAACGGACCTCATGCAGCCCGTGAAGGATGGCCGTGTCCAGATATTTGTCCACCTGCAGCCAGGCTTCGTATCCGGTGAGACCGCGCAGATCCAGTTCGGGATGCAGCATATTGGATGAAAGATCCTTTTTGACGGATGCCTTTTCCGATTTGGATTTGGCAGAGGATTCAGAGGGTTTGTCTTCGACCAGTCTGAGATCGTCCAGATGGACTTTGGTAGAAAGAGATCCGGCCTGGATCTTGCAATATCCTTTGGCGTCCGGATCCTCTTTCAGAACGCCGGACTGTCCGATGGAGCGGATGATGACGCGGTCGCCTTTGACCAAAGGTCTGGGCAGCACGTAGGCTCCGCCGTCTTCCAGTTCGAGAGCGTCGAACTGCTCGTAGTTTCCGGGACCGTTTTTCAGATGATCCCGGATGGCCTTTTTGGCTTCCGCCGTTTTTTCGGCGATCGCCTTGGCTTCCTGTTCCCGCCGGACTTTGTCCGCTTCCTTGAAAATGAACTCGGACGAAGCTTTCGCGCTCTGGACCATGGCAGACGCCTTGTTCTGGGCATCCGTGAGGACTTGTCTGGCTTTCCGCGTGTCTTCTTCGATCCTGCGCCGGGCGTCTTTTTCCTGACGTTCCAGATCTTCGCGGATCAGTCTGGCCTGCTCTTTCTGAGCTTCCAGTTCCTGGCGCATGTCATCCAGCCTGCCGATGACGTCTTCGAAATGGACGGCGTCCGGATCGACCAGCTGCTGTGCGCGGTCGATGACGGTTTCCGGAATGCCCAATTTGGCCGAAATGGCGAAAGCGTTGGATTTTCCGGGCGTTCCGATGATCAGCCGGTATGTGGGCTGAAGCGTTTTGACGTCGAACTCGCAGGACGCGTTTTTCACGTGATCGGTATTCAATGCATACGCCTTCAGTTCGGCGTAATGGGTCGTCACGGCGCAGAGTGCGCCGCGGCTGCGCACGTGCTCGAGGATGGCCCGGGCCAGCGCGGCTCCTTCGACGGGATCGGTTCCCGCACCGAGTTCGTCCAGGATGACGAGCGAGTGCTCGTCCATCGATTCGAGGATGGAAATGATGCGGACCATATGCGAGGAGAACGTGGAAAGGCTCTGCTCGATGCTCTGCTCGTCGCCGATATCGCAGAGGACGTTTTCGAACACGGTGACCGAAGAACCTTCGTCCGCCGGGATCTGCAAACCGGCCTGCGCCATCAGGGAAAGCAGTCCGAGGGTCTTCAGCGAGACCGTTTTGCCGCCCGTATTGGGCCCTGTGATGACCAAAGTGTCATAGTCGAAGGCCTGCCCCAGGTACAAGTCGATCGGGACGACGCGACCCTTTTCGATCAGGGGATGACGCGCCCTTTTGAAGCAGACGGTGCGGTCTTCGTTGATCTTAGGCCGGATGCCGGACATGCTCTGGCCGAACATGGCCCGTCCGAAAATATAGGACAGTTCGGTCAGCATGCGGTAATCCGCCACGATCGAGCCTTCGTTTTTCCCGACCTGGTCGGACAGCTCGGACAAGATCCTTTCGATCTCGTGCCGCTCTTTGGACTCGAGCATGGACAGTTCGTTGTTGGCTTCCACGACGGCCATCGGCTCCATAAAGACCGTGGCGCCGGATGAACTGGTGTCGTGGATCAACCCGCGCAGATCGTTCTTGTGCTCGACCTTGACCGGAATGACGAATCGGCCGTTCCGGGTCGTGACGATATTTTCCTGCAGGTAGGTGGACGCGACCTGTCCCGAGACATAATGCTGAAGGACTTCCTTGATCCGGTTGTTGACGCTTCTCTTCTTCCTGCGGATATCCGCAAGTTCGGGAGAGGCGTCGTCCGAAATCCGGTCTTCGGCCTGGATGGCTCTCGTGATGGACCGGGCCAAACCGTCCTGCGGGAACAATGCGTTGAAATAGACGTCCAGAGCGGACTCGAAGGTCCGGTTCTCCCGGCCGTAGTCCGAGACCAGGCGAACGGCCTGAAGGACAGTCGCCACGTCCAAGAGTTCCCGGGTCGAGAGCGTGGCTCCCTTGCCCGCGCGGGCGGCGGCGTCCGTGACGTCCGGGCCGGAGCCGAAAGACGGCAGCCCTTTGACGTCTATGAAACGGCGGGCGTCCGCGGTTTCATTTTGCAATTTTTCGATCAGACAGGAGTCTGTCAGGGGGACGCACGAAGCGGCTTTCCGCTTGGCGCCTTCGGTCGAACAGTAGGTGACCAGTTGAGACCTGACCTTGTCGAACTCCAGCGTGATCAATGTTTTTTCGTTGATACTCATGATTCTTTCTGATTATTTTCTTCCTCTAGGAATGCGAAGAAATCGTCTTCCGCATCCAGCAAATCGCAACTGTTACCCGTATCCGCGTTGACCACGATGACATATTCCGGGAAGATCTCGGAGATCAGTCCCCCCACACGGACGAAATAGACGTCTCCGGGGATCCAGTAGTTTTTCGCCAGATACTGGGTGCTCTGCTTGACGGTTTCGGACTGGTAGGGTTTGAAATCGTTCCAGGTGATCTTCTCGCTCCGTTTGTAGAGCCCTTCGAGGACCTGCATGGTGACCTGGGGCTTGGCAACTTCTTTCCGCTCCTCCGTATACCGGATGATCTGGATCACGCTGAACGGACCTGCCAGGGCCAGAAACATGGTGAGGCACACCAAAAACGTGATCAGCCGGATATGCGCGCTCACGAACTGACGGGCGGGGCTTGATGCCTCCTCCTCATGGATCTTCTGATCGTCGCTCGTGAACCGGAGAACGTCTTTTTCGGGTTCTTCCGGCCGCTCGTCCGGTTGGGCTTTGGGCTCACCGATCGGTTTGTCTTCGGTCGGGAATATTTCCTCGTCCGGTTTCCGTTTCTCTTGTTCCTTTTCTTTTTCCTGCTTTTTGCGTGCGTAGTAACCCTGGTAAGGCATTAGCTGACCTCCAATCCCAAAGAAGCCATCACGGCGTTCTGCTTTTCGCGCATCAAAGCGTCCTCAGCGTCCGACCTCTCGTGATCCATGCCCAAAAGATGCAATGTGGAATGGGAGACCAGATAGGCTACTTCCCGTTCGAAGGAATGACCGAACGTGTCGGACTGCTTTTTCGCCTGCTCCAGAGACAGTACGATGTCTCCGAGCGGCACGTATTGGTCCTCCGCATAACGGAAGGACGACGCGGGATCGTAGAGCGGAAAACTGAGCACGTCTGTCTCCTTGTCGATTCCCCGGTAGTTTTTGTTATATTCCCGGATCCCTTCGTTGTCCGTCAGGGTCACTTCCACTTCGAAAAGGCCTTCGAGCCCTTCCAGAGAAAGCGTCGTGCGAACGGCGCGCTTGATCAGCGCGCGCAGGGCGGGCGTGTTCGGAAACCCGGACTGTCTGTCGGTTGTACTCATCTTTACTTTTAACATCGTTCCGAGGTCCTCCTTGTAAATATCCTGTTAGTTCTTTTTGACCCTGTATATCCGTTCGCCGTCCCGGGTCTTCTTCGCGGCGGCTTCGCGCTCGGCCTTATCGTAGGCGAGTATGATCTTCTGAACGAGTTTGTGTCTGACCACGTCCCGTTCGGTAAAGGCATGGATGACGATGTCGTCCACGTGGGAAAGGATCCGGGATGCGATCAAAAGACCGCTTTTCTGACCGTACGGCAGATCCGTCTGGGTCAGGTCGCCCGTGATCACCATCTTGGAATTGAATCCGAGACGGGTCAAAAACATCTTCATCTGTTCGGGGGTCGCGTTCTGGGCTTCGTCCAGAATGATGAAACTGTCGTCCAGCGTCCGGCCTCTCATATAGGCGAGCGGCGCGATCTCGATGACGCCTTTTTCGATCTGTTTCTGGTATGCCTCGGTCCCCATCATGTCGAAGAGCGCGTCGTAGAGGGGGCGGAGATAGGGGTCGATCTTGCTCTGCAGATCTCCGGGCAGAAAGCCCAGTTTTTCGCCTGCTTCGATCGCGGGCCGGGTCAGGATGATCCGGTTGACCCGGTGCTCGCGGAGCGCCTTGACAGCCATCGCGACGGCCAGATAGGTCTTGCCCGTTCCGGCAGGCCCGATCCCGAAAACGATGGTGTTCTTTTCGATCGCCTTAACGTATTTCTGCTGTCCGGCGGTTTTGGGTTTGACCGGTTTGCCTTTGAACGTGACCGTGATGCAGTCGTTTTCGAAATCGCCGAGATCTTCCGTTTCTCCCGCCTTGACGGAATCCACGATATAGCCTACGGACTGATCCGAAAGATTGCCGGAAGAGCGGATACTTTTTCTCATATGGGAGATGGCTTCCTCCGCCCGGTCGATACCCTCTTCCTCACCCGTGATGATGATGGCATTCTGGCCGTTGACGGTCCGGTTCATGATCTGGACTCCGAAAGCGTCCTCCACTTCCTTCATGTTCCGGTCCAGCGAACCGAACAGTGCGGATGATTCCTCTTCGGGCGTCAAAAAAATCGTACGTGTGACCATATATCCGATTAACTCCTATGTTAAATCCTTGTCGCGGTAACCCAGATTGGTGACCATGGCTGCCGACTCGCGCCAGTTGCTCTTCACCCGGACCCACAGATCGAGAAAGACTTTGGTGCCGAGCAGTTTTTCGAGGTCTTCCCGGGCATAGGTCCCGATCTGTTTCAGATTGGCCCCTCCCTTGCCCACGAGTATCCCTTTGTGGCTGTCTTTCTCCACGTAGATGTCTGCCCGGATGGATACGAGAGAGTCCGTTTCCTTGTATTCTTCGATCACGACGGCCACGCCGTGCGGGACTTCCTTGTTGGTCGTCCGGAGGATTTTTTCCCGGATGATCTCGGAAGCCATCTGGCGCATGGACTGATCCGTGAAATCGTCTGCGTCGTAAAACCAGTCTTCGCATTCATGCAGAAAACGGGAACATTCGTCCATCAGTTCGTCCACGTGTTTGCCGGATCTGGCGCTGATCGGAACAACGGCCTCGAAAGCGTGAAGCCTGGCATAGGACGCGATGCATTTGGCGATCGCCTCCTTGTCGTACTGATCGATCTTGTTGACCGCCAGCGCGCCGGGAAGCTTCATATTTTTCAAGACTTTGATGACGTTTTTCTCGACGTCTCCGGGCTCCCTGCCCGCGTCCACGACCAGGATGACGGCGTCTGCCGTCTTGAGCGTGAGATTGGCCGCCTTGACCATATAGTCGCCCAAAGAATTCCTGGGGTTGAAAAGGCCTGGCGTATCCATGAAGACGTATTGATCGTCCCCTCTGGTCTCGATGCCCAGGATGCGGTTCCGCGTGGTCTGGGGCTTGTGGCTGACGATCGCCACTTTTTCACCGAGGATCGTATTCATCAATGTGGATTTTCCGACGTTGGGCCGTCCGACCAAAGCGATAAAACCGGTTTTTTTCATACAAAATCTCCCAAAAACGAACGGATAGCAAACTACCCTGTCTACATTATACATTATTTTCCGACTTTTGCGTGCGCGCGCGAGAAAAAACCTCAAAAATCGTTTGAGATGAGCGTCCCTTTTTTCCCGTCCGAAAAATAAAAAAAGACTTCCATTTTCCCGTGTCATGGGTTATAATGAAAGCGAAAGCAATCCACGAAAGGATCCTGACTATATGAGCAGCCTTGTCACCGAATCAAAAGAAAAAATGGCAACCCGAGACGGTTACGGAAGAGCCCTGGAGGCGCTGGGCGAAAAAAGAAACTTCGTCGTCATGTGCGCAGACCTGACGGACTCCACGAGAACCATCTATTTCAGAGATAAATTTCCGGACAGATTCATCGAATGCGGCATTGCGGAAGCCAACATGATGTCCGTCGCGGCCGGGATCGCATCGACGGGAACGCCCGTTTTTGCGTCCACCTACGCGATTTTCGCGGCTGGCAGAGCTTATGATCAGGTCCGCAACTCCATCGCCTATCCGCATCTCAACGTCAAGATCGGCGCCACGCACGCAGGTCTGTCCGTCGGCGAGGACGGCGCCACGCATCAGTGTCTGGAAGACCTGTCCATCATGCGCGTATTGCCGGGCATGACGGTCTTTTCTCCCTGCGACGGGAACGAAGCCAAAAAATGCACGGAGGCCGCATTGGATATCGACGGACCGGTCTACATCAGGCTGGGACGCGCCGCCTCCCCCATCATCACGTCCATGGACGATCCTTTCGAAGTCGGAAAAGGCCGCGTTTTTGCGGACGGTAAAGACATCACGATCGTCGCGACCGGTATTATGGTCGTCGAGGCCATGAAGGCACGCGCCATCCTGGAATCCGAAGGCATCGACGCAGCCGTTCTGGACATCCACACGATCAAGCCGATCGATGAAGATCTGCTGGTCAAATATGCCAAGAAGACGCGCCGCTTGTTCACAGTCGAAGAGCATTCCGTGATCGGAGGTTTGGGCGCCACCGTTCTGGAGGCCCTGTCCGACAAGGCGCCCGTCCCGCTGACCCGCATCGGAGTCAACGATACGTTCGGAAGAAGCGGAACAGTGCCTGCCCTCCTTGACTACTATGGTCTGGACGGCGCCCACATCGCTCAGAAGATCCTGGCTTCACTCAAAGCCTGATCCGCTACAAATAATCAAAAAACCCGGTCTGTCGGAAGTCCCCGGGACTCCCTCAGATCGGGTTTTTTCGTTGTTTATTCAGCAGATTCGACCGCCTTCCGGATATCCCACTCGTTCGCATCCAGAAGCTCGAC
>CADBRS010000072.1 GCA_902797125.1 uncultured Ruminococcus sp. | reverse complement strand
CAAACATCACGGCAAGGAAACCGTCATCATCATCGACGAGTACGACACACCGATCCAGCAAGGTCATATGACCGGATTCTATGAAGAGATCATTTCGTTTTTCAGAAATTTCTTCTCCGGGGGTCTCAAGGATAATTCTCATCTGGCTTTCGGTTTTCTGACCGGTATACTGCGCGTCGCAAAAGAAAGCATTTTCAGCGGACTCAATAATCTGACCATCCACTCGATTCTGGACGATCGCTACAGTTCCTATTTCGGTTTCACCAAAGAAGAAGTCCGGCAGATGCTCGAGTATTACGGATGCGGGAACAAGTTCCATGAGGTCTGCGAGTGGTATGACGGATATCTGTTCGGAAGCACCGAGATCTTCAATCCCTGGTCAGTCATCAATTACGTTTCCGAAGACTGCTTTCCAAAAGCGTTCTGGCAGTCTACGGGCAGCAACGACATCATCGGAGAGATCGTCGGCGAAGCAAACGATGAGATCCGGGACAATCTCTATAAACTGCTCTGCGGAGAGACCGTCACGTCGTACGTCGATACGGGCGTAATTTATCCTGAAGTGAAGAACAATCCGTACAGCATCTACAGTTTCCTGCTCGTCGCCGGTTACCTGAAAGTCGCAAAAGTCTATCCGCAGCACGACGGCAACTATATGTGCGAAGTCGCGATCCCCAACAAGGAGATCGCCTTCGTCTACAGCAAAGAAGTACTAAACAGAACAGGCAAGACAAGTATCGCAGTTTCCATTCAGCAATCACTGTTTTCAAAGGACATGGAAAAGTTTCAAAAACTGCTGGAGGATTTTCTGCTCAATTCGGTCTCGGTTTTCGACGGCACGAACGAAAGCTTCTATCACGGGATGATGCTCGGACTCTGCTCCGTGCTCAGCAACCGGTACAGGATCAGATCGAACAGCGAATCAGGACACGGTCGTTTCGATATCGCTCTTTTCCCGATGGAAAGATCGGATCCGGGTTTCATTTTCGAACTCAAATATGCCGGATCGGACAAAGACGATCTGGGCGCGCTTGCAGACCAGGCGCTCTCGCAGATCGAAGAAAAAAAGTACGAAACGGAACTGATCGCACAGGGTGTGAAAAAGATCTCGAAGATCGGTATCGCATTCCGGGGAAAAAAAGCATTCGTCGCACAACTTTGACAGGAAACTGCAGCGTCCGGGCCGCAGGATCGCCGGACGAGTGAATCAAGTCGCAGTCACGTCAAAACAGGAACAGCGAGGTCGTCATGGGGCGTCCCGGACGTAAGCCGGCGGGATCTTGGATCCGGCTTCAGCACCATACCATCGCTGTTTTTTGTCGGATCGACTCTTTTTCGAAAAAATCGCGAATCATCACGGGACGAACGAAAGGATCATTTCCACATAGCCGGGATCTGCGTAACCGGGTCCCAGATAGATCCGTGCCTTTTCAAGGATACCGTCCCGAGTGTCCTCCGGCGAAAGAGAGGCGTAAAAAGCGTCCTTGTCCGCACTCGCTTCTTCACCCGGAAACATACACAAAAACAAAAGCAGCGCCGTCCGGGACTCGTCCAGAGGCAGAGACTCAGACAGTTCGGAGATCTTCTCTATTTCCTCTTCCTTCCCCGTAGGGATCGCCGGGAACTGTTGCGCGCCTTCGTTCTGCCAAATGGAACCCAGAGCCATCGCAGGGATCAGGGCAAGGCACAGGACGGCAGCCAGAAAACCGAAGATCCTCCTCAACGTTTTTCCGTCGTCCGTCAGGATCTTTAAAAGCTGATAGATGTACTTGAGGGCCGCGGTCATGAAAAGATCTCCGCGGTCTTTTTCGTATCCAGCACGTAGTCCGTGTCGCCGCAACGGTACAGACACCGGCCCCGGTGAGGCCCGGAGATCTGCGCATAGGCCCTTTCGGAAAGATTTAAAAGTTCCATATATTTCCGGACGTCCGTCACGCCTCCGTAGAAGATGAAGCGGTGGGACGGGATGGAAAACAATGGCTTGGTCATCTCACGGATGCCGTCTAAGAGAAAGTCTTCCGGATTCTGCGAACTCATGAGCACGCAGGAGTCCCGTTTCCGCGCCCTCTTGCAAAGATTTCTTATGGATTCCATGGCATAAGGGTTAGACAGGAACAGATAAAGTTCGTCGATCGAGACCGCCGCCTGACCTCTCTCCAATAGTTCTCCGGAGATATAGGACAGGATATTGTAGAGCATCGCGTCACGGAAGCCTTTGTCCGAAGTGGAGAGCCTTCGCACGTCGAAAGTCATGAAATCGGAGGATTTGAGTTGGGTCTCTCCGTTGAAGACGGCGCTTTGCGCCCCTGTCACCATGGGAGAGATGGAAACCCTGAGCTTTTGCAGGATATCTTTTCCGTAGGCTGTGTCTTCTTTGTCGTAAAGATCTTTCAAAAAACGGTCCAGATCGCTCATGACGGGCGTTTTCGCCTGCGCCCTGGCATCCTTGCGCTTCCAACCGAACGTTTCGTACAAAGAAACCAGGACCATTTCCAAAGCATCCAGATCTCTGCCGTCCAGCCCTCTGCCTACGCGGAAGAATTCTTTGAGGAACGACAGATGTCTTTGCAAAAGATTTTGAGAAT
>CADBRS010000071.1 GCA_902797125.1 uncultured Ruminococcus sp. | reverse complement strand
TTATGCGTGAATAAGGATAACAGTGATTAACTTCCGTAATAGCCACTCGTTATTGTTTGAATAGAAGGACTAACACCGGTATAGGTATTCCAAAAGTAATAGTGCTCTCTGGAGAAGGATCCTGTCAAATGACTTACACAAATGAAATAATTTGTTTGGATCCGAAACAATTCAATTCTACTGTGGAAGATTGTTATTGTCAAGGCAATTGACGCAAGATGCGTCTCCTCAATGAGACGAATATTATAAATGTGTCTCATTTTGCCGGAATGGATTTATCTTGGAAATGGACAATATCGTTGACGTTTATCATTATACGGGCAGAAGACCCCCATCTTCTGAAAATGGTATAATTATTACTCCGCGTATTGTTTTTGACACCCATATAGTGGTATAGTAAAGGAACAATCGTCAAATCTAGCAAAGAAACATGCATTCGACTGTGAAACGACTATTTGACCAATGATTTGAAACAGAATGTCGGTCTAATCATTATTTAAAACCATGAGCACCCGTAGCGTTTGGAAAAGGAGATCTTACTGATGAGTTGTTTTGATAAAGGATATATCCCAGACGATGATTATTACCTGATTTGCTACTATCTTCGTCTAAGTGATTTTGAACTGGAGTGTCTCTGCGAATTGGAAAAACTTTTGGAACATAAAGATTTGGAAAAGATTACTGTCAAAGACATGATTTCTAATTTGAATTGTAGCAAGAACAAATTTTATGCCAGATACTCCAATGTCCGAGATATGATTGAGAAACTGTACAGCAAATTTTCCGGTTTTGCAGAGAAGGGGTTGGTAATTCAAAACGGAATGGTGCAAAACTTGTCATTGGAGGTTATTAAGATTAAATTATTATTGACGGAGTATTTTCCTCTCTTTCGAAAAGTAGTCATACAGGTTTTGGCGCAAAATCAAGGGTTTCATGAGTGCATTCTGAACAAAGCAACGGCTGGAGGCATGACGAATGCACAAATTGACCGACTCATCTTTTTTTATGGAGGCTTCAAAGCTGCAATCGATGCATGGCAATATAGCAAAAAACTGTCGCGAACAGGGATCGATGAATCGAGTCGACATCTAAAAGCAATAACCGACACGTTGGTGAACTGGGTTAATTCACCTGTGAAAAAGAAGATTTGAGTCCTAGCGATTGTAATGGATTTGTACAATCGCGAGGTAATTAAATCGCCGAGCATGGAATAGAAGCCATGAGAAGTAATCAGTACCCGACAAAATATTTGATTTCCTGATCCAGGAGGCGGAAAACATTCGCTACCAGATAACCGTCTGCAATCGCGTGATTCATGCGGACAGAAACAGGCATCATCAATCTGCCGTTCTCTTCATGATATCTCCCCCAATTGATGATAGGAGGAAAATACAAATACCCGTCTGGCAGTTCAATGTTCAGCGCATCATAGGAAAGCCAAGAAATATAGGATGCGTCGAACCAATTCGGATACTTTTTGTCATCGAAAACATACTCACAACATTTCTTTGCCTCCTCCAGATCAGCAAGCGCATCTTGATAAAAGGTTCCGTAGTCCTCGCAATATCTGGAGTGAACGGTCGTGCATGTTTCTGTGTCCTCATGGAACACGTAATGACACGGATTGATGACGTCGTAGCAGATTAATTCGTCCGATTTATAAAGGTAATCCATTTTATAGTCGTCGCGCGAGTTAAGTACTTTTGAAAGAATGTACAGAAAATTCAAATAAAACTTCGTATCCGTTTTTTTCGAAAACTCGACGAGTTCGGTAACATCTATCCTGGCTGTCATAGACGTTGAGCACTTGCAGTCTTCTGTGAAATGGCGATAAATGCCTTTTCTGTAATATGATTCTTTGTCGATAATTTTGTAACCCACCATTATTTCTCCCTCAAAACTCCCGATTTTTTGGATTATCCTCTTTTTTGCCCGGCAAACAACAAAAACCTCTCTTGCCCTGGTAGACAAAAGAGGCTTCTTTTATGGTTGCGGAGGTGGGATTTGAACCACACGACCTCCGGGTTATGGGCCCGACGAGCTACCAGACTGCTCTACTCCGCGTTATTCAACTGCCGGTGACCGGACTTGAACCGGTACGATACTCTCATATCGCGGGATTTTAAGTCCCGTGCGTCTGCCGATTCCGCCACACCGGCATGATTGTTTCCAACCATGCGAGGGGTATTGTATCACACAGACTCGAAACTGTCAAGTACCGAATCTAAAATTATCCTTTTCGTATTGCTTTTTTTGTTGAGTTGTGAAATAATGATAAAGGATTTTTCATCCTTCTAACGAGTATTATTTTTCCACATTTCACAGATCTAAGAGGACGTATATGGAGATCTCTTTTAAAGGAAAAACAGTTGTCATCACGGGAGGCGCCGGAGGAATCGGAAGCGTCATGTGCGAGCAATTTGCCCAAGACGGTGCCACCGTTATTTGCTGCGATTTGAAAGGTGCCAAAGAGCTGGCCGCAAAACTGAGTGAGAAGGGTCTCAACGCCTACGGATTGGAATTTGATATCACCGACCGTGAAAGCGTTAAAAACAGTTTTGCAAAGATCAGGGCAGAATATGGTGCGATCGACGTTTTGGTCAACAACGCAGGCATCAACGTCGGGCCTGAAGAGCGAAACCACATTGACAAGTTCAACGACACATGGTGGGATGCGATCCTGAAGGTCGATCTGGACGGAACATACAATTGCACCAAGCAATCTGTTCCGCTCATGGCTCAAGGTTCGTCCATTGTCAACATCAGTTCCATCGTTGGGATGGTTCCCTTGCGCAATCAGTGCGCATTTACCGCGGCGAAAGCAGCGGTCATCAACCTGACAAAGGCATGCGCTATGGAACTGGCTCCTCAGGGCATACGCGTCAATGCTGTATGTCCCGGTACGGTGGGAATCGCGATCACAAACCGTCTTTGGTCTAAAAACGATGCGATGACCGGTCTTCTGTCGCACATTCCCATGGGCCGGCAAGCTGTACCTTCTGAGGTCGTCAGCGCAGTTGAATTTTTGGCTTCAGACGCCGCATCCTACATCACCGGTGCCGTCCTCCCTGTGGACGGAGGCTGGACCTGCGGCGGATTCGCGAGAGATTTTTGAAAACGAGAGGATTTTGAGATGATTGATTTTGCTAACACGGTTTTGGGAACATCTGTCCCGAAAGGTCAGATCGGTGTGTTTTTTTTAGGCCAGGCGGGTTTCATTTTCAAGCTTCCTTCCGGGGCCACCATCGCATTGGATCCTTATTTGTCGGATTGTTGTGAACGCTATTTCGGATTCAAAAGGCTGATGGCCAAGATCATGTCGGCCGACGATATGGTTTTCGACAATCTCTTGATCACGCATGCCCATTATGATCATTTTGATCCTGACAGCATCCCGACTCTCATGGCCAACGGGATCACCCGGCTGTACGGCGCTAAAGACACCCAAGCCGAATGTGACCGGCTCAATCTCCATGACAGGCTCACCTTTATGGCGGTCGGAGACTGTGCGGATCTAAACGGTGCTAAGGTCACGGCTGTCCGTTGCGATCACGGGCCGGATACTCCTGACGCATTAGGTTTCGTCATTGAAGCGGAAGGAAAAAAGATCTACATCATGGGTGATACGGCATATCGGCCCGATTGGCTGGACGATCCGTTCATCCAGAATCCGGATCTGCTTATCCTCCCGATCAACGGTGCCTTCGGCAATCTGAACGAGGAGACTTCCGTCAAAGTAATTGCAGCATTGAAGCCTGCTCTCTCCGTTCCCTGCCACTATTGGAATTTTGCTCAGCATTTCGGCAATCCCGGCAAATTCATTGAGAATATGCAATCGAATTGTCCGGATCAGGCCTACATGCTCATGCGCCAGGGCGAATTCTTCCTTTTGAAGTAGTTGAGGTTTTATGTCGGATTCAAAAACGATGAAAGCCATCACGGTTTACGGGCCTAAAGATGCCCGAATGGAAACCGTTCCGATCCCGGAAGCAACCGGCGACATGATCGTAGCGAAGGTCATGCGGACTGGTGTTTGCGCAACGGATCTGTCCATTTATTCCGGAGATTCCAGCTTTATCCGGTCCGGTGAAATCAAGTATCCGGTCCGCTTCGGCCATGAATGGGCCGGTGTCGTAACGGCTGTCGGGCCGGAAGTTAAGGATTTCAAACCGGGAGACAGGGTCTACGCAGACAATTTTGTGTCCTGCGGCAAATGCCCTGCCTGCCTAGCCAAAGACTATATGAAGTGTCCGCACAACCGTTCGGTCGGGACTGTGAACACCTGGGACGGATGCTTTGCGGAATATATGCAGATGCCGGAACGTCACGTCTATCACTTGCCGGATGAACTCTCGATGGATGAAGGCGCACTGATCGAACCCGCCTCCATCGCTTACGACGCATTCCGCGGAGTCAGTCTGGGCAAAGGCGACACGGCCGTCGTCTTCGGCACCGGAGCCATCGGGATGGTTTCGGCTTGGCTGGCCAAATATTACGGTGCCGGTCAAGTGATCCTCGTCGGAAGAAATGATAGTAAACTCGATGTAGCTAAACAGATCGGAGCCGATCAGGTGATCAACGGCCGCAAAGAAGACGCGGTCAAAAAAGTTTTCGAACTGACCGGCGGGCACGGTGCAAACCTTGTCGTAGAGACCTCAGGGTCCGGTTCTGCTTTGAAAGACAGCATCTCCGTATGCAGAAGATATGCTCGCATCTCCGTAGTCAGTTTCTATGAGCATGATCTCGACGGACTGCCGATCGACCCGCTCGTCCTCGGCTGTTTATCCATGGTCGGCGCAGCCGGAAGATACGGCAATGCGACCGCTGTGTGCGAGATCATGAAAAACAATCCGGTCAAACTCACGCCCGTCTTCAGCCATCACATTCCTTTTGAAAAGGCGCTGGACGTTTTCGAGCATGAAGACCGCTACCGGGATCAAAAGATCAAAATCATCATCACATTCGATGAGTAAAGAGGGATATCATGGGAAACAAAAAACTGCCTCCTCTCAGCGTCGAGGTCGCCAAAGTCAAACCGCTGCTCTTTGGAGATGCATATGAATCCAGAATGATCCTGGATCATGTCATCACCGGAAGAGATAATGTGATCCAGATCAACCACGGAACCGTCAAAGCCGGCTTTGCGCTGGACGGGGCGACGCATGAAGAAGATGAAATCTATTACATTCTGTCCGGTCACGGCAAATTGCGTCTGGATGATCAGATCATCGACGTAACCGCCAATCAGGTCGTTTTTATCCCCGGAGGCGTCTTCCACGCTCTGGATAACCGCGAATCCGATGAAGATCTCTGCATTCTGACGTTTTGGAGAGACTGGAGATTCAACGACGCATATGAAGAAAGGCTTCGCCAATGGGGCAAGTCCTTCAAAACAGTAGATGAGCCTTAAGGAGTACTCAATGAAACCTTTGAACAAATACATCGACCATACGAACCTCAAGCCGTTTGCCCTCAAGGCAGACATTGAAAAGCTGTGTGCTGACGCTAAAAACGCGGACTTTGCTTCCGTCTGCGTCAATCCGTGCAACATCTGCCTGGCCAAAAAACTCCTTGAAGGAACGGACGTCAAAGTCTGTACCGTCATCGGCTTCCCTTTGGGCCAGAACACGACCGAAACGAAAGTGTTCGAAACCCGGCAGGCTTATGCCATGGGCTGCGATGAATTCGATATGGTCATCAACGTAGGCCGCCTGAAGGACGGAGAAGCGGACTATGTCCGCTCGGAAATCGCCGCAGTCGTTGCCGAAGCCAAAGGCAAAGTCGTCAAAGTCATCATTGAAACCGGACTGCTGACAGACGAAGAAAAAGCCCTTGCCACAAGGTTGGCATGTGAAGCCGGCGCTTCTTTTGTCAAAACCTGTTCCGGCGTATCGGCCGGCGTCGCGACCGTTGAAGATCTCCAAATCATGAAGGCCAATCTTTCGGGCAATGTCAAACTGAAGGCCTCTTCCGGTATCCGCACATATGCCGATGCCAAGGCTCTGATCGACGCGGGAGCCGAAAGACTTGGCACGTCCGCAGGTCTGAATATCCTGAAAGACGCTCCGCAGTCTTGATCCCAAGGAGCACATCATGGCAAAAATTATAGGTCCAGGGTCATTGATCGTCGACGTGACGGGTTTTGCTCCTCATCTGCCCGTAGCCGGAGAAACCACGAAAGGTTCCATGCTCCGTCTCGGACCCGGCGGTAAAGGCAGCAATCAGATGACCGCCGCGCACCGGGCCGGTTCGGACGTCCGGCTGATCGGTTGCAGAGGCGACGACACTTTCGGAGATTTTTTGAAAGCTCACTATGCAAAAGAAAAGATGAGCGAGGAATATATCCGGATCGTTCCGGGCGGAGAAACCGCCAGCGCACTGATCGAAATAGACGAGCAGACGGCGCAGAACCGGATCATCGTGATCTTTGCTTCCAACGAGCTGCTCACCAGAGAGGACGTTTTGAAGGCGGAAAAGGATTTTGCCGATTGCGATGCCGTTCTGTCCCAATTCGAAACATCCGTCGAATCGATTTTTACAGCCAAAGAACTGGCACAAAAATATCATAAGCCTTTCATTCTGAATCCGGCTCCCTTCATCGATATCCCGAAGTCCATCTTCGATGGGGTCGATTATGTGACTCCCAATGAAACCGAAGCCGAACAATTCACGGGCTGTCCTGTCGACTCGCCCGAGAATTGCAAAGCGGCAGCCGATGCTTTTATCCGGATGGGCGTTCGAAACGTGATCATCACGTTGGGCACCCGAGGCGCCTACTATACCGACGGCAAAAAGGAGATCCTGGTCCCGGCAGCCAAGGTCCATGCCATCGAGACGACCGGCGCGGGCGACGCCTTCAACGGCGGACTGGCTACGGCCATCGCGGAAGGCATGACGATCGAAAAGGCGCTGTATTTCGCTTCGGCCACGGCCGCGATCTCAGTCACCCGTCACGGTTCTTCGCCCTCCATGCCTTACCGGCATGAGATCATCGAGATGATGCAAAAAGAGTTCGGCATCACGCTATAGAAAAAAGAGCAGAGATTTTGACCACCGATCAAATTCCCTGCTCTATTTGTTTTTGTGTCGATCAATAGTTTGCGGAACCGACCGTTCTCGGATACGGGATCGCGTCCCGAATATTCGAGATGCCGGTCACATACATCAGAATCCGTTCGAATCCCAAGCCGTAACCTGAATGACGGGTGCCTCCGTATCTGCGCAGGTTGACGTACCACCAGTAGTCTTCTTCGGTCAGATGGCACTCAGCCATGCGGGCAAGCAGCACATCCAGCCGCTCTTCACGCTGGGATCCGCCGATGATCTCGCCCACGCCGGGAACCAGAAGGTCCATAGCGGCAACCGTTTTCCCGTCGTCGTTGACGCGCATATAGAACGACTTGATCTCTTTGGGGTAATCCGTGACAAAGATCGGGCATTTGAAGATCTGTTCGGTCAGATATCTTTCATGTTCTGTCTGAAGGTCGATGCCCCATTCCACAGGATATTTGAACGTTTCCCCGCTCTTCTTCAGCAGATCCACGGCTTCCGTATACGTGACACGTTTGTAGTCGCTCTTGGCCAGCGTGTTCAGACGGTCCAAAACGGTCTTATCGATAAACTGGTTCAAGAATGCCAATTCATCCGGACACTTGTTCAGAACGTGCCGCACGATGGACTGAAGCATATCCCAGGCCAGCTGCATATTGTCCGTCAGATCCGCGAATGCGATCTCGGGCTCCACCATCCAGAATTCGGCGGCATGCCGGGGTGTGTTGGAATTTTCAGCGCGGAAAGTCGGACCGAACGTATAGATCTTTCCGAAAGCCTGGGCAAACGTTTCGCCTTCCAACTGTCCGGATACCGTCAGGTTGGTGCTCCCGCCGAAAAAGTCCTGTGAAAAATCGACGCGTCCGTCTTCGGTTCTCGGAGGGTTGTTCAGATCCAGCGTCGTGACGCGGAACATTTCCCTAGCCCCTTCACAGTCCGATTTGGTGATCAGCGGCGTGTGGACGTACACGAAGCCGCGGTCATGGAAGAATGAATGGATGGCGAAAGCGATTTCGCTGCGGATCCTGAAAACGGCATTGAACAGGTTTGTCCGGGGACGCAGATAGGCCTGCTCGCGCAGATATTCAACGGTATGTCTTTTAGGCTGAAGCGGATAATCCGGTGTAGATGTGCCTTCCACGGAGATCCCGGTCGCATGCACTTCCAGAGGCTGCTTCATACCGGGAGTCAGCGTAACAGTACCCTCAATGATCAGGGCGGCGCCGACATTCTGGGAAACGATCTCGCCGTAGTTGTTCAGTTTGTCCGCTTCCGCAACGACCTGAAGGCTGCGGAACGAACTGCCGTCGTTGATATCGATAAAGGCGTATGCCTTACTGTCTCTCAGGTTTCTCACCCATCCGCAGACCGTAACGCTCTTGCCTGCATATGTCTCAGGGGACGCATATAATTTGACGATTTCCAAACGTTCCATTTTCTCTTTTCTCCTTATCGGGAAGACCCACGGGATCATCCCGCGGATCAAACAAATTCAAATCAGGGATTGAAACACTTTCAATCCGTATTCGCACAGGGCGTGGTCTTCTTCCCCGGTTCCTCCCGAGATGCCAAGCCCGCCGATGATCTTGTCGTCTTTCTTGAGAGGCACGCCTCCCCCGAAAGTCATCAAAGAATCGATCTGCTGCAGTCCATAGAAAGTTTTTCCCGCCTGAACCAGTTCGGACAGTTCCTTCGTGGACATCTTGACGGAAACGGCGGTATAAGCTTTTTTCATCGCCACTTCGAAACTGACCAGCAGCGCGTCATCCATGACGTGGACTGCCACCGGATTGCCCTGGCTGTTGCAGATAGCCACGACGACATTTTTGCCTTGCGACAAGGCAAACTCTTCGATGGCATCGATCAGTTTTTTGGCCAGATCCAGCGTCATAGCGGTTTCCTCACAGATTCTTCTATCACCGGCTCCAAGGGCAGCTCCGTGCGGCCCGCATGTGTGCCGGTACCTTTTTGTTACCAGATCTTTTTGTACAGATCCTCAACTTCTTCCAGCGTGGGTTTGCGCGGATTCGTGGCCGTACATGCGTCTTCCAGTGCGGCCCGGGCCATGAGAGGTACCTTGGCCATATATTCCTGTTCGCTGACCTTGACGATCTCGGAAACTTTCGCCGGGATGCCCATGATGTGATTCATGAAATTGAGGTAGGCGATGAGGGCGTGGATGGTCGTTACTTCGTTGACCGTATTGACGCCGATCAGCTGGCCGATGTAGCAATAGCGCTTGACGCAGGGGTCATACTCTTTCCTGCTCCTGTCAAAAGTACCGATCCGGCAGTTGTATTCCACCACATGCGGAAGCAGTACGGCGTTGGCTCTGCCGTGCGGAATGTGAAATTGAGCGCCGAGCTGATGCGCCATACCGTGATTGAGGCCCAGGGAGGCCGCATTGAAAGCCAGTCCCGCCATGCAGGAGGCGATATGCATCTTGCGTCTGGCATGCGCATCCGTATTGTCCATGTAGGAGCGGACAAGAAACTGGTTGCATATCTCGATCGCCTTTTCCGAAAGCGCTGCCGAAAATTCGTTGTGATGGGTGCTGACATAGGCTTCGATCGCATGCGTCATGACGTCCATGCCGGTGTCGGCAGTCGTCGCTGCGGGCACGCTCTTGACCATCAGTTCGTCAAGGAT
>CADBRS010000070.1 GCA_902797125.1 uncultured Ruminococcus sp. | reverse complement strand
TTTGAGCGTGATCATCGCGATGATCAGGTCTCTTCTGGCCTCCGGAGAGAGGTCTTTCTTTTTGGTCACGATATTGTCGAAGAGCGAACCGTCGATCTTATAATTGTTCCTGCCCTGTTCGAAAGTCACGCCGAAGACCTGCTTGGTCTCGATCGGATCCGGAACGTAGGACGGGTCGATCCGCACGATGTTGTAATTCCCTTTTCTCTTGGACTTCAGGATCTCCAGCGCCTTGTCGGTATAACCCGGAGCGATGATGCCGTCCGAAACCTCTCTCTTGATGAGCATGGCCGTGGTCTCGTCGCAGACGTCGGACAACGCGATCCAGTCACCGAAAGAAGACTGTCTGTCCGTGCCTCTCGCGCGGGCATAGGCGCAGGCCAGGGGCGAATCGTCCAGGCCTTCCACGTCGTCTACGAAGCAGGCTTTTTTGAGAGCTTCGGGCAATTTGGTCCCGACTGAAGCGGAGGTCGGTGAAACGTGTTTGAAAGAGGTGGCCGCGACCTGACCGGTCGCTTCTTTGATCTCCTTGACCAGCTGCCATGAGTTCAGCGCATCCAGAAAATTGATATAGCCGGGTCTGCCGTTGCAGATCTCGACCGGCAGTTCGGATCCGTCTGCCATATAGATCTTTGCCGGTTTCTGATTCGGATTGCATCCGTATTTGAGTTCAAATGTCTTCATAAAAATTCCTTTCGTTTCACACGTTGATTTCTGAGTGGATGTCCGCTTCGTAGTAGCGGCTGATGATCGGATCGATCACGTCTTTGATGAACGTGTCCACCTGAGAGGGACACCGCCCGATATATTTTTCGGGGACGAGCACGTCAGCAAGATCGGACTCGGTCAGACCGAATGAAGGATCTTCTAGGATGCGTTGCATCAGGTCGTTGACGCCGTCCTCTGCCTTGACTCTGTGAGCTGCGGCATGGGAGTGGACGCGGAGTTTTTCGTGGAGTTCCTGTCTGTCCCCGCCCTTCTTCACGGCTTTCATCATGATATTTTCAGTCGCCATGAAAGGCAGCTTGTCCATGACGCGGCGGCGTACGACGCGGTCGTAGACGACCAAACCGCTGGACACGTTCATATAAATATTCAGGATCGCATCCACGGCCAGGAACGCTTCCGCCACGGACAGACGTTTGTTGGCACTGTCGTCCAGGGTCCGTTCGAACCACTGGCTGCTGGAAGTCAGGGCGGGATTCAGGCTGTCCGTCATCACGTACCTGGCCAGGGCGCAGATGCGTTCGCTGCGCATGGGATTGCGTTTGTAAGGCATCGCGGACGAGCCTATCTGATTCTTTTCAAACGGTTCCTCCATCTCTTCGAAGGACTGAAGGATGCGTAGATCTCCTGCAAATTTGTAAGCGCTCTGTGCGATACCTGACAAAGTGGCCAGAAAGCCTGCGTCCACTTTTCTCGAGTATGTCTGACCGGAGACTGGAACGACACCGGAGAAACCCATGTCCTCGGCGATCAGCCGCTCCAGTTCCAGCACTTTCTTTTCATCCCCGTCGAAGAGTTCCATAAAGGACGCCTGTGTGCCTGTCGTGCCTTTGGAGCCGAGCAATTGAAGCCTTTCCAGTCTCCATTCCAGTTCCTCGGCGTCCATGGCAAGTTCGTTCATCCACAGCGTTGCTCTCTTCCCGACTGTGGTCAGCTGGGCAGGCTGGAGATGCGTATAGGCCAGACATGGCATGGCCCGATAGGTCTTCGCGAATTCTTTGAGTTGAGACAGCACCGTTGCGATCTTTTTCAAAACCAGTTTAGATGCCTCTTTCAGAATGATGACGTCCGTGTTGTCTCCCACGTAGCAGGAGGTTGCGCCCAGATGGATGATGGGTTCTGCCTTGGGGCACTGCTGCCCGTACGCGTAGACGTGGGACATCACGTCATGGCGAACGACTTTTTCACGCGCTTCCGCGACCTCAAAATTGATGTCGTCTTTGAACGTCTCCAACTCGGCGATCTGTTCGTCCGTTATGTCCAAACCGAGTTTTTGTTCGGCCTTGGCCAAGGAGATCCAAAGCCTGCGCCAGGTGCGGAACTTGAACGTTTCAGAGAATAGGAACTGCATTTCCGGACTGGCATAGCGGGTAGACAGCGGAGATATGTATTTATCTTTAGGATTCATAACTTCTCCTATTGTGCGTTTTTGTTGATGATAAACCGGTCTTCTTCCTGCGTCTCCAGATCCGTGATCACGGCATAGAGGGAGACGCGGTATTCTTCATCCAGCGCGTCCCA
>CADBRS010000069.1 GCA_902797125.1 uncultured Ruminococcus sp. | reverse complement strand
TTCAGTACGTACCCGATCTCTCCGGACATATTTTTCAGATCCAGGGTCGTGAAGCCGCATGTTCCGATCATCCGGTTCGTGTCTTTCAACACGATCGCCCAGTCCTTGAACAATCCGGCCCGGTACCTTTCCTGGAGCAATCTCAGATATGACAGGGTGTGCTCCATATCCTTGTGCGGCTGCCACAAAAGATATGTCGTCACCTCGGGTCGGTGCGCATAATCGAACATGGCATCTGCGTCCGTGATGGCGATCTTGCGCAACAAGAGCCTTTCGGTCTCCAATGTCGGCAGATTTGCAAACAAGTTCAGTTCCTCTTCCTTATTCACAGGCACGCCCTCCTCTTTTCTGTCTCGCTCTGTTCTACAACAAATCGGGCCGGGTTGTCAATGCATTTGCACAATCTTTTGCCCGGATCGGTATGTTTTGGACAAAAAAAGACGTTCCGCCCTTTTTTCGATTCGAAAAATGGTATAATAAGCATAAGAAGTCTGGAAGGAGATGCTGAAGTGAAAAGCAAATATTACAGAGACACTCAGATCGTTCTTTTGGGCTTTTCTCCGAAGCTGACGAACGAACTGATCCGTATCAGCAGATTCTATGAGATGAAACCGATCCTGTTCTGCTCTAAGCCCCTGATCCCGTCCCTCCTTCTGGGACGTTCCAGAATCATCCGGTTCGATCTGACGGATCAACAGTCGGAAACGGTCCTGTGCGATTATCTGAACCAGTTAGATATCGACGGGTCGGCTTACCGACCGCTTCTGTTCCCGCTGGATGAAGTCTATGCCTCTTTCCTGAAAGCGAATGAGGCCAAGCTGAACCGGCGTTTCATCATCGCTCTGCCCCGTGAAGGCGAGCGGCCTTCGGATGTTTTATATGGTCTGGAAGGCGAGGAGGAGGTTGCGCCATGAAATTGTCAAAGCTTTTATCCCAGACCGGTCTGACCGTACCAGAAGATCTGTCGGATCCGATGGATATCGATATCCGGGATTTGGTCATTCACTCCGCAAAAGCCGGCCCTCAGTCCCTCTTTATCTGTCTGAAAGGCGCCCGTTTCGACGGTCACGACTTCATGAAGGAAGTTTATGACCGCGGATGCAGAGCATTCATTGCCGAACATGTGGCGGACGACTTTCCGGACGATGCCTGCACGGTCATCGTTCCTTCGACCCGTGAACTGCTTCCTGCCTTGGCCTCGACTTTCTACGGACATCCTGAAAGTCAAATGACATTTGTCGGCGTGACCGGAACCAAAGGGAAAACGACCGTTAGCTGGATGCTGTACCGGATCCTCATCGAGTCAGGCTACCGCGCCGGATATATAGGGACGCTAGGCGCATATTGGAAAGACAGATATGTGAAGACCGAGAACACGACGCCAGAACCGCTGACGCTTTTCCGCATCCTCGATGAAATGAGAAAAGACAAGATCGAATATATCAGCATGGAAGTCTCATCCCAGGCCCTCGTCATGCACCGTGTGGATGCGATCCCGTTTCGAATCGGGATTTTCACGAATCTATACAAAGATCATATCGGACCAACCGAACATCCCGACTTCAACGCCTACGCCGAAGCCAAGCGGTCTCTTTTCAGAGATCATAAACCTGAATATGCCATCATCAATGCCGACAATCCGTACGCAGATTTCATGATGCAGGGATTTACGGGAACGGACGTCATTCCTATTTCCAGAGACCCTTCGGGTCCGGTTCGTCTGACGCACGTCGTAGAACATGCGCCAAGCGACAGTCTCTTCATCACATTCGACCTGGAAGACCAACTGTCGACCACACATTTCCAGTGTCCGATGCCGGGTTCTTTCAACGCCTACAATGCCTCTCAGGCGGCCTATTGTGCGGACATTCTCGGTATCGATGAAGACGACGGAGCCAAAATTCTTGAACATACCGAGATTCCGGGCCGGATGAATTGCATCCCGTTCCGGGAAGACTGTCGGGTGATCATCGATTATGCCCATAACGGAGCCAGTCTGAAAGCGGCATTGAAAACGCTTCGCCCCCTGACCCGAAACCGTCTGATCGTTCTGTTCGGCTCTGTCGGGGAGCGAACGAAACAGCGCCGGCAGGACATGGGTGAGGTGGCAAGCAAATATGCCGATACCGTGATTCTGACTTCAGACAATCCGGGACATGAAGACCCCATGAATATCATCCGGGATATCCGGAACTCGATCCGGACGGACGTACGCGTCATCGAGGAACCGGACCGTGCAAAAGCGATCCGGATCGGTCTTTCCCTGCTCCAAAGCGGAGACACGCTCCTGCTGGCGGGGAAAGGTCATGAGAATTATCAGCTGATTGGGGATGAACAAGTCCCCTTCTCAGAAAAAGACATCATCCAAAACTATTCCAAACAATAGTTCTGCCCGACGGGCACGACAAGAAAGGGACCTGATCGTTCAAGTCCCTTTCTTTATGTTCCAAATGTTTTGAATTATCTGCCCCATCCCAAGGCGTCAAAATCTTCATCCGAGATCACTTCGCGAGGTTTTTTGGGAGTTGCAGGAGGCGGTGTCTGTTTTGTTTCCGCCGGCTTTTTCTCTTCCTTCTTTTCCTCTTCGCTCGGTTTGACCGCGGAATCGTCGTCCGGCATCTTGTCGAAACCTGTAGCGATGATCGTGATCTTCATCTCGTCATCCAGGTCGTCATCGTAAACAATACCCCAGATGATGTTGGCGTCTTCGGCCATCTCCTTGCTGATGAGATCGGAAGCATACTGAGCCTCATCCAGCCCGGTGTTGGA
>CADBRS010000068.1 GCA_902797125.1 uncultured Ruminococcus sp. | reverse complement strand
GAGTTGCCCATCAACTATGATTATTTCGGATATGTCGGAGATCGCTGCGCAGAGGCGGCCAATCTGGCCGTTTCGCGTGCCGTCCCGTGCACCGTCTGTTCCGAGATTCTGCCTGAGCAAATGATCCACGCGTTCAACCGCAGAGGACGCGGAGTCATTGACCGTTCCATCCGAAGCACCGCATTCCGGGATACCGAAGGCAATCTTCGCGGGGTCATTTGTTCGGCGAGCTGCCATGCCGTGGTCAACACCTCCATGGAGATTTCTCCAGACTGGCTCGCCTCGCTCAACGAACAATCTTCAGACGCTTGCCCGTGGCTTTTCTTCCAGGGACGCTGCGCAGACATCAACCCCTATCAGGATGAAGGACTCGACATGGACGGATTCCTCGCCGCAGTGGGCCGGGATCTGACAGAACCTGTCGAAAGATTCATCAATCGTGCGGAAACGGGCGAATCCCCTTCCGACAGTTTGGACTGCGCCTATGAATGGGTGACATTGCCCATGAAAGATCAGGACCGCGACACGCTGGAAGCGGAGATCGAAGCGCTCCGGAAAGAATATGCCGGGAAGACCGGTGTCGATAAGCACGTCCGTTTCCGTGAGATCCGTTGGCGCGAACACATGGTCGAGATGATAGACAAAAAAGAACCGTTCGATATCACGGTTCCTTTGCAGTGTATGAAACTCGGCAACGCGCTGCTGTTCTGCATGGTGCCCTTCGAACTGCTGACACTGCTGGGCAACAAGATCGAGGATCTGGCTGCCCAGGCGGGTTGGCCGCGGGAAAACATCTATGTCTGCGGTTATTCCAATGCGGTGTACAGTTATCTGCCCTCAGAGGAGGAATTTGAATTCGGCGGATATGAGGTCTGCGGAGCGACCCACTGGTACAACCTGCCTGAATGTACCCCGGAAACCTCGAAAAAGATGCTTTCCTGGTTTGAAAAACATATTTTCCGTTTCTGAGCGATCCATGTTTCATAGAACCAGTTGTTAGAAAAAATAGCCGCCGATTATCGCAAAATAGTCGGCGGCTATGTCTATGCGCTCCCTGTGGCGCATGTTTGTCATGGATAAATCCTTTTGAGAATCAGTTTAAAAACACATAGTTGTACATGTTCGTCTCGGTCGGTTTCTTCGGCATTTTAAGCGACGAATCGAGCCGGAACCTGAAAACGACGCCTCTTCCCCCATAGGGGTAGGAGTTTATGCCCGGGGTAAGAGTGACGGATGTCGGATAGACAATGTCATAGCAAAGTTTGCCATCCGTATCTTGCCACAAAGAACCGCCGTATAAAGTCTTGGATGAAAAGATCGTACGGCAATTTCCTGTCTTCTTGTCTACTGCGACCAGTGTCACACTGTTGAAAACCCGTACGGCATCGGTCGCATCAATCGTATCCAAGTACGTTTCAGCGTCGATCCGATTTTCTGAATAGGTTTCAATTTGAAGTTGTGTGCTGGCATTCGTTCTGTCAAAAGCGTTGAATGCAACCAATATCGAACCAGCGTAGTCGATGACATCTCGAACATATATTTCATCAGAGCCTGAGGGAAAAGACACGTTCAAAGGCAAAAAATCTGTCATGGACGCGTCGGGATTGACGATGGCATATTCGAATGATTCTTCGTCTTCCCCCCGCTTGATGCAGACAGGTTCTCCTGAAAGGCATCCGAAAAAGAGCCATTCGTTCGATTTGAAAGCGTGAGTCATGCGATGAAGGACCTTGCACTCCGGATCCAGGATGGTAATCGTCCGATTCAGAATCTCCGTGCCTTCACCAACTCTCCTGGAATTGCAGATGAGCAAAAGATTTCCGTTATCCATGACGGAAAAATACTTGGGAGACTCATAAGAAAAATCAGATTCGGTAGGCACGAAATCTGCGATTTCTTTACCTGATTCGTCGTAAGATACGATCCGGACCTCTCTACCACTTCCTGTCCGATACAAGATCGCGACAGGACCATTAGATGTTTCGATACAAGAAAACTCATGATAGTTTTCGAATTCTTTGACCCATCCTTCTGTACTGCCAGCCTCACTGACGAGTGTGACGGAATTATGATCCGCTGAGGAAACAAAATGGTATCGGTCTGATTGACTATGCTGTTCATCAGGCGCGATGTAAAGCACTTTTTCCTCGTCTGTCGTTTCTAACTCAAGAATGTCGTTTGTCGAGGTGCATGCTACAAAAGAAAAAAGGATCAAGAGGATCAGCGCAAAAGTCAAGTGACGCAAGGATGTGCGGAAAATGACATGACTAGACATAGTGATATCTCCTTCGTAAATGATTCATACAAACTTATTATAGCATGCATATTAGAGCATGCAAAAAAAACAAGAAAATCATTCAAATCGTTATTATGCCGGACTGATCATCGGATTGATCGCCTTATCCGGAGACCTAGGCGTTGCCCTGGTCTTTGTGGCAGTCATGGCTCTGATGCTTTTGTGCACGGGCATGTCGCCATGGTATGCTGCGGGCGGACTCGGTCTGGTCGCGCTGGCGGCGCCCATCCTGTGGAACCGTCTGATCCCGTATCAGCAGAAGCGCATTTTGGTCATCTCGATATTTAACTATACAACATGCATTTGACTATCCAAAAAAATACTTGACAAACAATTCCACTTCATCCTGCACTGCTTTTTTTGACTTGTTCTTTTTTAATCTTTTAAGACTGTCCATCAACAGAAAATATTGCCCCTTAATCAAAGATATCGCTCT
>CADBRS010000067.1 GCA_902797125.1 uncultured Ruminococcus sp. | reverse complement strand
TTGTGCGTGGTTCAATTTCTTCGTCAAGCCGAAATCATAGGCGAAAGTAAGTTATCCGCCAACTCTGTTATACCTGTGATACCCAAAAGACACTCTGTTAGGTGAACAAAAGTGAATTTTTGTAAAAATACACCGTGACAAGAAAAAAGGACTCAAAGATCTTGAACTAATGCCAAGTCTTTGAGTCTCTTCTCAAAAGCTGTTTCTTTCAGCCTTTTTTGGTATGACCCTAACGGGAATCGAACCCATGATTACGCCGTGAGAGGGCGTCGTCTTAGCCGCTTGACCATAGGGCCATCAAACAGGCAGGAGGAATTATAACACATTCCATTTTAAAAAGCAAGACACAACCGAAAAATTAATGGTGTTCCTGAACTTTTTCCCGCCTGACTGATTATTCTGCCTTATTCATTCCTCTGAGATGAAGATGAAAGGATAGACGTCCTGGCCTCCCTCAATAGGATAGACCTCCACATCCGGATAAGCATGATTGATATAATTGATCACTTCACCGGTCTGATCTGAATCGGCTTCCTTGCCGGAAATCAAGATCAGGACGCTTCGGTGATTCAGATCCATTTCGTCCAGAAGATGTTCCGAGGCCAACACGACGTCTTCGGCATCCGAAACAACATCTTTGTCCAAAATACCGATATAGTCGCCTTCCCGGATGGACAATCCGTTCAAATGAGAATCCCGCACGGAATGAGAGACCAGTCCGGTAGAGACCCCTTTCATGGCTTCTGTCAGATCGGCCATGATCGTGTCCATGTCTCCGGCATCCGGATCAAACATAGAGAGTGCGGCATAACCGTCCCCGATCGTTTTGGATTCCAAAACCCACACGGAGGCTTTTTCGTACATGTCCGCTGCCTGACGGGCCGTCAGGACGATATTTGAGTTGTTGGGAAGGACGATAATGTTGTCTGCATTCAATGAGTCAAATGCTTCTATGAAACTCTCCGCACTGGGGTTCATGGTCTGTCCGCCGTGGACGATGAAATCCACTCCCATGCCGAGAAACGTGTCGCAAATGCCCTGCCCGTTCGCCACTGCCACGATCGCGATCTTTTTCCTTTCGGACTCATGAACGGCAGCGACCGGTTCTTCCTCTTCCGTATCATCTTCGTAATTGTTCTGGATCGTGGTTTCGGTATGCTGGAGATTCATATTTTCGACCTTGACGGTCAAAAATTCACCGAACCGCTGGCAGTAATTGAAGACTTCGCCCGGAGCAAACGTATGGATGTGCAGTTTGACGACAGAACCGGACTGGACGCAGACGATCGACTCGCCCATCGTTTCGAGTACGGAAATCATCTCCTTGATATCAAAAGCGGCAATATCCGTTTTCCTGTTCTGAAGCTGGAGCAGGCATTCCGTACAGTATCCGAAAGACAATTCACTGTCTTCACCGAACTGCATATGGGACGTTTCATTCAGCGCGGCTTTTGGCTGAGAGACCGTTTCAGAGAGCGATACCGTCTCGCCGTGAAGCGCTTTTTCCATGCCTTCCGTGATATAGATCAGCCCGGCTCCCCCGGAATCGATGACTCCGGCCTCTTTCAGGACCGGCAGCAGATCCGGCGTCTTTTTCAGCGTTTTGTGCGCCTGCTTGTTGAAGCATTTGAAATAGTCTTCAAGCGTGGCATCGTCTGGCACGGTCTTGGAACTGACTTCGGTCGCTTCTCTGATCACAGTCAGGATCGTGCCTTCGGTCGGCGTCATGACGGATGCATATGCGCGCGTCACGCCGTTTTCGAAGGCTTTCTTGATTTCCGGAAGAGATGCGTCGTTACCCGTTTCCAGTATTTTTGCGAGCCCGCCGAAAAACTGGGACAGAATCACGCCGGAGTTGCCCCGGGCATTCAGAAGCATGCCCATCGACATATCGCTCATCATTTGGCCGAGCGTTTCTTCGGATTCCTTGATCGCCTTGATCCCGCCTTCGATGGTCAGAGACATGTTCTCTCCGGTGTCTCCGTCAGGGATCGGGAAAACGTTCAGATCATTGACGATCTTGGCATTATTGCGAAGGTTGTGTGCTCCGTTCGTCAGCATCATGTGCCAAAGAGGAGCAGACAGTGTGTTATAACCCATGGATGTTCAGTCCTTGTCGAATTTAATTTGAAAAAGTGCTCGGGAAATCAGCCCTCGAAAGTCACGCGTTTACCGAACGCGAATACGCCCACTGCGCCGGGACCGATGGATGCACCGATGATCGGGCCGATATAGGTGATGTAGGTATTGACTTTGGGCAATGCCTCTTTGACCATCTGTTCAAGTTTTTGAGCGTCTTCCAGACAGTCCGCATGGACGACGTACACGGTCTGCTCTTCGGGATCGATCGTCTCTTTGAGTTCATTGACGATCTCGGCCATGGAATTGGCGCGTCCCTTGACTTTCTTGATAGGAGCATTATTGCCGTTGGCGTCTGAGATCAGGATCGGACGAACGCCCATCAGGTTGCCGAAGAAAGCTGCAGAGGCCTTCACGCGACCAGCTCTCTTGAGTGTGTCCAGAGAGTCCACGGTCACGATCTGGTTGACCAGTTTGCGGGAATCCAGGACTTTGGCCTCGATGTCCGCTGCGGACAGTCCCTGATCGCGAAGCTGTGCGGCGTAAATGGCCATCATGCCTTCACCGACGCAGGCGTTCAGAGAATCGATGCATCTGATGTCGGCATCCGGATATTTCACCTTCAGTTCATTGGCAATGACGGACCCCGTGTTGACGGACCCGGACAGTTTTCCCGAACATGCGACGTAAACGATGTCCATCCCTTTTTCCAGATATTCCGTGAATTTGTCCATGAACACCTGGGGCGGAACCTGAGTCGTCGTGACGCGGTTGCCTGCACGCATGATGTCATACAGCGCTTTGGGGGTGTAGTATTCCCAGGTCAAAGAAGCCGGGGTCTCTTTCCCTTCGTACACCGTATTCATTTTGCAGTAGTCGATGTTGTACTTCTCAAGTAATTCTCCGCTCAGGTCTGAGCAGGAATCGGTTAAAATCTGAATAGGTCTCATATAGGCACCTCTTTCATTGTTTTTCAACTTTATCATCAACGGGGATGTCAACCTCGTCAACTTTCGAATGGTTTTGTTTCCGGACGCGGATCGTGGTATACATAGTGTTCCAGCCGTTCTGCAGCGCATCCACGACCAGCGCGATGCCCACAAGCAGCGTCGGAGAAACGTCCGGAAGGATCGGGAACAGCACGAAGGCACTCGTCACGATGGCGATACTGCCGCCCGTCAGGATCGTCCACCAGCGGCGCATTCCGAACGACTTGGCCTCCAGCGCGGTCTGGACCTTCTGCAATCCGTCGATCAGCAAAAAGATCCCGGACATGATCTGAAGCCTCGAGATCACGTTCTCCGGCTTGAAGATCATCCAAAGGCACATGACGATAAAGAAAATGCCCAGCGCGAAATCAAACTGAAAAGCCAGTTTGTAGAGATCGTTGCTGAAATAACCGAAGATCCGGGCGGCTCCAGCCAACACGAAACAGCCGATCACGATCCAGTGGAGCGCCGTCAGGTCGATCGACTGCCAGATGAGGAGCAGAATCCCGGCGATCAGCATAAGCGAAGAAGCAACCATCGCGATGATGCGTGCCTGCCCGATCAAAGTCTTCCGTTCCAGTTTGAGTTTCTCTTTAACGTTCATAAAAATCCTTTCCAAGTCTGCTGTGTTCCAAGCATTACGGGTTGATTTTACCAGTACATTCCTTTTTTATCTATAAATAAAAAGACCCATTTGTCCGAAATTTGGTCAAAAGGTCTTTTTTAACTGTTTTTTAGGCAAAAATGCCGGATTGCCTAGTTTTTCTCGTTCTCTGCCCCTTCTTCCGAAGGAAGAGATCCGTCTATCGGACGTGTGATCGCGTTGTCGATGGCCAGATTTGCCGTCCCCGTCATGATGATGCGGAGTCTTCTCATCAGCAGCGCGGGATCATCTTTCATCCCGTCCGCGATCCAGTCGAACAGCACGCCTGTGACGGCATGCATGAAAAACTTGATGATCAGATCCCTGTCGTAAGCATCCATCTCATGCCTTTCGGCCAGTTTGCTGTCGATATATTTCGTAAAGATCGAATAGGCGTTCCGGTGCGTCATACGCTCCAGCGTTTCCCTGCCGACTGAACGGTAGATGTTCAAGATCGCAAGCTTGTGAGCCAGCATGAACAGGATGGTTTGGGTAAACACGTCCGTCAGATATTTTGAATCGTTTCCGTCCGGCTCAGTCACGAGCATTTCGTTGGTGAGGATCTCCTCGATCAGCGCATAAACGTCTGTGAAGTAATAATAGAAAGTGTTCCGGTTGACGCCGCAGTCATCGACGATGTCCCGAACCGTGATCTTTCCGATCGGCCGTTTTTCGGCTATTTTCAAAAACGACTGAACGATAGCCTGCTTGGTAAACTGTGGCATACGGACCTCCTTTCCAAAATCTTTTTCGACGCCCGGTCAGAGCATCTCGGTATAAGTACCCAAATATCTGAACTGTTCGGAATTCTGCTCCATCTCGGTCAGGAAGGGACCGAGCCTCGGAGAATAGACGGGACAATCCAGATCGAAATAGAACATGAACTCGAAATCATGCCCGGGGATCGGACGGGACTCCAGTTTGGACAAATTGATGCCCCACGCGTTGATCCTGCTCAGTACCCGGCTCAAACTGCCCGGTTTGTGAGCGGTCGTCAGGACGATCGACGTCTTCTGAGCTCCGGGATAGATCTCCAGTTTCTTCGAAATGCAGATGAACCTTGTATAGTTGTTCTTATTGTCCTGCACGTCAGACATGGCGATCTTCAATCCGTATTGGGACGCGCAGTCCGGAGAGGCCAGAGCCGCGACCGTTCCGTCCGACGCCGCGACGGCCTGCGCCGCGATCGCCGTGTTCGCACTTCTGTCTATTATAGCATCCGGGAACGTATTTTTCAAGAAGTTCGCGCTTTGGGACAGTGCCTGATCGTGAGAGATGATTTTCCTGACGTCCTTCACAGACGCATCTTTTTTGATCAGCAGGCTGTGTTCGACACGAAGCCGGAGCGAACGGACGATGAACAAAGGATCGCCCGATTTGCGGCACAGAAGATCGTAAACGTCCCGGACCGAACCGGTCGTACTGTTTTCAAGCGGCAGAACTCCGTAGAGGCACGTGCCCTTTTCGACGGCGTCATAAACGCCTTCAAAAGACGGGTAATAGGTGATTTCCGGATTTGCGAACAGCTTTTCCGCGGCATGCTGAGAATAAGCCCCTTCCACGCCCTGACAGGCTACTTTGGCACTTTCCGGAAACAGGAGAGGCGTGTCGGCGAGCGCCGACTCGACCAGTCCCGCCGTGACCCCCTTGCCGTCAAAAAGCTTGTGCTGGTAGGATCTGGACAGTGCCATGATCGTCTCATAGAGCGACTTGGAATAAGTCCCGAAATCCGGACCGGACAGCTTTTCGATCCGCGACAGGAGTTCGCGCTCCCTTTTCGCATCCAGGACCGGTATGCCCGAGACTTTCTTGAGTTGAGCGATTTCGGATGCGATCTGCATCCGTTTGGTGAACAAATCTACCAGCTGTTCGTCGATGCGGTCGATCTGCTCCCTGTAATCGTTGAGATT
>CADBRS010000066.1 GCA_902797125.1 uncultured Ruminococcus sp. | reverse complement strand
ACTACTTAAATGCTGACAAACTTTATATTTCAATTGATGCCAGTTAGACTCTAACTCTTCAAAATATAGTAAAAATGCCTTAAAATATGCCATTTTAACCCTATTTTTAGCTATTTTGGACTATTTCTTTGTCAGCAAACAGACTGTTTCAACATGGCCGGTCCTTGGAAATAAATCAACCGGGATGACCTTGTCAAACGCAAAACCATCCTTTTGAAAAGCTTTAACGTCCCTAGCTAAGGTTTCGGGATTACAGGAAATATAGATGATCTTTTTGATTGGCGCATCGCTTAAAAAAGATATTAATCCTTCCGAGCATCCCTTTCTAGGCGGATCCAAAATAACAACATCGGCAGAGTCAATAACGGTCGGGGGCATTTCCTCGATCCGGTCCGCATCGATGCAATAATAATTTGCATTTGAAATCCCGTTGATCCTTGCATTTGAAGAAGCGCACTGAACAGCCTCATCAACAATTTCCACACCTGTCAAAGACTGAATGTGATCTGACATGGACAACCCGATTGACCCAATGCCGCAAAACAGATCCAGTAATCTTTCTGTTCCCTTGAAATCCGCACTTTGAGCAGCAATCTGATAAAGCAGTTCAGCAGCATCGTGATTGACTTGATAAAAAGAAGATGGTGTTATTCTTAACCGTTTCCCGCACAGTATGTCTTCGATATCTTTTTTGCCGAACAGGAGCTCATATCTGTCGCTGCAGATGACGTTTGTTTTGTCAGTATTGACGTTCAAATATGCACAAACGACTTCCGGATGTTTGCGGTTCAAAAGATCGATGAAATCCTGCTGATAGGGCAACGATTCGCCGTTAATGACCAGTGTCAAAGATATTTCATTGGTCATGACCGCCTTTCTCAGATAGATATGGCGGATCAAACCTTCCCCGCTCTGTTCATCGTAAACACTGATCCCGTGGTCATGAATAAAGGTCCGAAGCGTTTCAAGGATCGGTCGAAAAGAGGGGTTCTGCAAGGGACATTCGGCAGCTTCCACCACGCGATGACTTTTGGCACTGTAAAACCCGATGACAATATTCCCTTCGGCATCTTTCGAGACAGGATACTGAGCCTTGTTTCTGTAACCGAAAACTACCGGATTGCCGGCCTTGTCTTTCACAGTCTGGACAGGACCCACTTGGACGTCTTTCAGCCCGACCCGATTGAATGCCCATTTGACATAATTTCGTTTCAATTCCAGTTCATGATCATAAGTCAGGGACTGATAGGCACATCCGCCACATCCCTTGACATGACAGACCGGTTCCGTTCGATAAGGTGACGGATCTACGATTCGGAGGATCTTGCCTACGGCATAATCGGGCTTTACAAGAATAATCCGGACCTCGACCCTATCTCCGTCCACAGCATCACGGACGAAAACAGTGACGCGGTCCACGTGACCGACTCCGAAGCCCAGATTATTCACATCTGTTATTTCCAGAACCAGTTCCTGGTTCTTTTTTAAAACAGTATTCTTAGTTGACATAATATTCCTGACCGGTTTCGAGGCAGAGACAAGCCAGTTTTCCCCCGCCTGCAATGTTGCAATTCAATCCAATCATATTTTTGCCGTAATAGATCTTGTCTTTCTCTGCACCGGGGATATCATTGACGCAGGTGCTGCCCGTGATGATGACACGGCGGGGATCATATTCTTTTGTCAAATCGAAAGTCTCGGACAAAAAGTCATCCGGACCGCATATATCCAGTTCCAGATCAGGAGTATAGTCCACGATTCCCTGGCTGACCAGCAGATAGTCGGCTCCATTTACGGTTAACTCTTCATACAGAACCATCTCGGAAAGATAATCCAGAATACCTTCCTGCATGTCCGGATCCAATTCGCGGAAAGCGTCTAAGGTCTCCTGACCTCCGTCAGAGACCCAGGCGGCCATCTCGCTCATGAATGCGCTGTCCGGAGTTTCCTTTTTCTTGAGAAACGAATTCATCCCGCTCAAAATCTTGAATGCCTCGTAATCCTGAACGCCTAAGATAGGCAGCACATTGGCCGCCATGCTCATTTCCGTGAGCAATTCGATGGACTCGATGCCTTTTCCGACACTGTTCCCCAAAACATAGAGGACGTCCGATTCTTTCAATGAAATCAGCGCCAGCATTTTTTTGTATGCGTCAATCCGTCCGCACAGATCTGAAATCAAATATGTCATTTTTCTTTTCAATCCTCTTTTAAGTAGTTGTATGGTCTCATGTCACGCATCTCGACATGAATACCTGAGTCGATCCTTTTCACCATTTCTGACAAGACCCGGATCACAGGTCTTTCGGTCTCATAATGCCCCGCGGCAATCAGGTTGATCCCACTGTAGTAGGCATCACAAAGACCGTGATACCCCAATTCTCCGGTCAGAAAAGTGTCTGCGCCGGTAGCTTTGGCCGCTTGGATCTCATCTTTACCGGATCCTCCCAGCAAGGCCACCTTTGAGACTTCCCTGCCCGCATCTCCGAAAACGATTTGCGGAGCATCCAGTATTTTCCGGACATAGGAGACAAAATCCCTGAGTGAACAGGGCTTTGAGAGCGAGCCAACCCGACCCATGGGCAACCCCTCCACCGGAAAAGACTGAACGGTTTCCAGTCTCAACTCAAGCGTTTCTGCCAATGCATCGTTGACCCCGCCTTCAAGTGCGTCTAACCGGGTATGAAAACACATAACCGAAACGCCATTTAAAATCAGTTCAACAACCCTTTTCCCTTTTGGGTCGGACTCATCGACGGTTTCGAGCCCATGAAAAAGGAAAGGATGGTGGGTCAGCACAACGTCAAAATGTTCCCGGCAGGCCAGTTCCAATATATCCTCCGTCGGATCCAGGGCTACCAAAACTTTGGAAACCTTCCGATCCCGATCCGGACAGATCATCAATCCGTCATGATCCCACTCGCAGGACAAAGACTGCGGGATCATCTGGGATAACCGATCATATAATTCACGGACTGTCATATTGTGTCTTCCTCAATTTTTTCGAATAAATTTGCATTTTGTCTAAAAGATCCTGTTCCGGCTGAATGCCGTGCGCATCCAGTTCCTGGATGATCTTGGCCGTTCGCTTCAGTTTTTGTTCAATCCATGATCTGACTGAGGCATCGGCCGTTTTCCCGTTCAAAGCGCCCAGAAGAACGTCTTCCGGACCGTAAACCGCGTTTTTCCCTGAAAACGAGGCACAAATGGTCACATAATACTTTCCTGATGCATACGAAATCAGTTCATCCATGATCTCGAACCCGCGGGTGTACAGAAAAGATCTGAGATCTTCGTCATGTGTCATGGGCTGCAGGATCAGTCTGAGTGAAGGATCTTTGATCCACGGGGCATCCCCGAGAATCCTGGCGATCAGTTCCCCGCCCATCCCGAAGATCAGGATGGTATCCGGGTGAAAAGGTTCCACGCCCTCAAGCCCGTCGGTCAGCAGCAGTTTGATATGTGAGGACAAGCCTGCTCTGTTGATGTCGTCTTCTGCTCTTTTCAGCGGTCCCTTGTTGATATCCGTGGCTAAAGCCTCGGGACAGATCCCTTCCCTGACCAGATAGATCGGAAGTTTTGCGTGATCCGTACCTATGTCCGCTATTCTGTCATGGACCCGGATAAAAGGAATGGCGCTAAGTAGCCTTGCGTCAGGCTTTTCTTCTTGTAAAAATGATTTACTGGACATGGCTGATATCGTGACAAAAATCAAGAGACGTGTATCCGTGACCGACATGATACAGGAAAAAGGCCTCGCAAACCGCACAAAAATTCGCGATTTCCTCCGGATCTGTCAACTCGAAGGAAAGAAGCTTTTTGGGAGATGCTGACGAAACGTACTTCAGAGCGGACAAAGCGCCTCTCTTCACAGAAACCGTTTGGTGGACGTAGACCATGATCCCGTCGGGTCCCTGACGCAAAAGCAGCCTGTCTGCGCAATCCTGGCAAAGCAAATGACCGTCCTCCAGATCCAAAAATCCGGCGTTCTCCGACCCGCATCCCGAACATCTGTCCAGGTCCGGTGCGTATCCGGATATACAGGACAACCTGATCTCCCAGACCGCTTTGATCAAAGCCGGATTTCTGATGCCTTTGTCCAGGGCGTACAGCATGTTGAGCAGTAATTGCAGTTCAGAAGGACAAGGTTCCCCTTCCGCCGTAAAATCCCGGACGGTTTCCGCCATATATGACGCAACGGCCAGCGACTCGATATGATCCGAAATCTTGTAAAAAGACTGAATGACGGAACCGCCCTTCAGCCAAAAACGACCATTCTTTTCGTAGATCTCCATATTTGCGTAGGTAAAAAGCTGCGACAGCGCGAGTTGCTCACTTTTGAGAGAACGTCCGCCCTTGGCGCAGACAAACATCTGCCCGCGGTCAGCGGTCAGCAGCGTCAGCAAAACATCATGCTCTCCGTATTTGACGGAGCGGATGACAAGAGCGTCTGTGGCTAGCATAATTACCTCGCAAATCGGTTCAAATCAACCCTGATTTTTTAAATAAGCATTGATCTTTGCGACCAATTCTTCGACTTTGACGCCGTGAACCTCACACGCCTCGGCCAGTGTTTCGCCGCGGGACATGGGGCAGCCCAGGCAATGCATGCCGATGTCCATCAGGAATTTACCTGTAGAAGGATCCTGATCCAGCAGATCGCCGATGATGGTCTCTTCTGTGACTTGAAATGTACTCATTTTTTATTCCTCCGGGATTTTAATCCTATTATTTTTTCTCGTTGAGCGATTTGAGATATGCGTTGATGAAACCGTCGATATTGCCGTCCATTACGGCATCGACGTTCGTGGTTTCGAATTGCGTCCGGTTGTCTTTGACCAGCGTATAGGGCATAAAGACGTAGGAACGGATCTGCGAACCCCATTCGATGTTGTTCTTATTGCCCTGGATCTGGTCGATCGTATCCAGTCTTTCTCTGATCTTGATCTCCATCAGTTTGGATTTCAGCATGCGGAGAGCCGTTTCTTTGTTCTGAGTCTGGCTGCGTTCCGTCTGGCACGCAACGACAATGCCTGTGGGCTTATGTGTGATGCGGACTGCAGAACTGACCTTGTTGATGTTCTGCCCTCCGGCGCCGCTGGAATGGAAAGGTTCGAAAATGATATCCTCGTCCCTGATCTCGACTTCATCCAGTTTTTCGAACTCGGGCATAACTTCGATGGATGCAAAAGACGTATGGCGGCGTCCGGCCGCATCGAAGGGAGACACACGGACCAGACGGTGGACTCCGTTCTCGCTCTTCAGCATTCCGTAGGCATTGAACCCTTCGACGAAGATCGTCGCACTTTTCAGTCCGGCTCCGTCGCCGTCCTGCCAATCCGTCAGTTTATAGGGATATTCATGCGCGTCGCACCACCTGGTGATCATTCGGTAAAGCATCTGAGCCCAGTCCTGTGCCTCGGTGCCGCCAGCACCGGGATGGAACGAGATGATCGCATTGTTGTGATCATATTCTCCGGACAAAAGCACGGCGATCCGTTGCGTGCTTTCGATCTCGGTAATGGATTTCAGTTCTGCCTGCACTTCGGGGAGAACGCTCTCATCCCCTTCCTCAAGACCCATTTCGGCCAGTACGATCACGTCTTCAAGCCTTGCACACAGTGCTTCGTAATTCTTGATCGTGGTCTGAGACTGCTTCAGCTGTTGAAGGACTTTCGAAGAGTTCTCCTGGTTGTTCCAGAATTCAGGATCCAGTGTCTGCTCTTCCAATTCTTTGGATTTTTCTCTCAGCGAGTCGATCCGGAGTGCGCGGCCAAGCTCTTTCAGAGTTTCCCGCATCGCGATCAACTGCAATCTTGCTTCTTCCAGTTCTACAATCAAAATGATCCTCCACCCAAATCCGGCGGATTTGGAAATACATAATACTCTATCGTATATTTTACATGATTAGAGCCCTTTTTGCAACAGGTTCAGGCGTTCAAAATGCCAAAAACAAAACACAAAGGGGTCAAAAAGCCGAAAAGGCTGAGACCCCTTTGTGTATATGTTCTGCTTTTGCAGGCATTAATCCTTTTTGCTGATCGCTATGAACTCATCCTGGTGGTCCAGGAACACCTTTGCGAGATTGGGATCGAAATGCTGTCCCGCCTCCGCGCGGATGATGTCCACAGCCTCCTCGGGAGGCATGGCTTTCTTGTAGCACCGTTCGGAGATGAGCGCATCGAACACGTCCGCGATAGCCATGATGCGGGCCGAAAGTGGGATCTGTTCTTCCCTTCGTCTCTCGGGATATCCCGTCCCGTCCCATCTCTCGTGGTGATATGTAGCGATATCCGAAGCGAAAGACAGGTATTCCTCGTCGGTGATTCCGGAAAGGATCTCGCGTACGACCTGTCCGCCGACAGATGCGTGCTTTTTCATCTCCGCATATTCCTGCTCGGTCAGTTTGCCCGGCTTTTTCAGGATGCTGTCAGAGATCACGATTTTCCCGACGTCGTGCATCGGTGCGAGAGTATCCAACAAAAAGATGAAATGGTCCGTCAGCTGATCCGCATACACCCCGTCCGCGCGGGCCTTCTCAGCAAGCAGCCTGACATAGGCGCTCGTGCGGGAAATGTGCTCGCCCGTTTCCGTGTCCCGGTTTTCAATCAGGTTCGCCATTCCGGAAATGATGCTTTCCTGCATTCCGGAAATTTTTTTCTGATTGTCGACCAGCTCGGTCTGAATATCTTGCTGAACGAGATCGTTGTAGTAGATGTAGCACAAACTTGCGCTGATTGCGATCGCGATGTAAGTGATATTCAGCTTGAAAAGCGTCATGGGCAGTATCCCGGCAATGAGAACGACGGCTATCATCCCGATGGTCCAGATGTCACGGTGGCGGAATTTCTTCCCGACCCGGATCATGCTGATGAGCAGATACACGAGACTGATGAAATAGAACACTTCATAGATGATAAACCAGTCTCCGCGTGAATAACCGCTTTCGTCAAAGTGGAAGATCAGCCCGAAAGGCGCCGCTGCGATCTCGACCAAAAGATTCAACGAGAAAACCAGACTGGCTATCCTCGCTTCTTTATGAAGACCGAGTGCACCGGAGAAGAACACGCCCAAAAGCGGCGCGAGCGAAAACTGTATGATCGTGATGATCGTCAATATCGTCGCGTATGAAGGGTCGTAAACGCCGCAATGGACTGCGAATTCTGCGCCCGCGCACAGCATGATCGAGCCGAAAGTCAGAAGGTACCACTTTTTCTGCTCGCCTGTAAATCCGGAATACAGAGCGACATGCAGAGTCATAGCTACCATCATGATTTCAGTCAATATGATGATTGAAGAATAAAACGTCATGTTTCTTCTCTTCCCTGTTGTTAAATACTGATTGTATTAGTATACCATAAAAAGAGGTAAAAGCGAGGCAATACTATCATTTTTTCTTTACAATGCGTATGTCCGGTCTTCAAGTGCGGTATAAGTCCACACGATCTTGCTGACCGCACCGCCGTAACCGTCCGTCCGGTTTGTGTTCCGGATGTGGATATAGACATATCCTTCCAGTCCGAAGTCTTCCGGGTCAACGGTCAGCGTTGTCTGATTTCCGGCACCCTGGATCCGCTCTCTCGTACCGCCCTCCGAATAATCTGCGACGACGAACCAGTCCTGTCCGTTGTCTGACACTTCCACATAATAGTTCTGACAAACGGTCACCTGGATCAGATTGTCTTTGCCGTGGGTGATATCGAAAGCATAGACCAGTTCTCCCGCCGCATCGCAGTAACGCAGGCCTCCGTTGGACTGAGCCGAATTCAGGATCAGGAAAGATCTGTCCTGATTGGAAGAATTGGTTGGGATAGTCCAGGTTTTCTTCTCACCGGCGCGCTCGCTGTATTGCGTCTTCTGATAGTGCGTCTCCTTCTCGAGTGAGGGACGGAAAGGAACGTATGCAACCTCACCCTCGTCGGACGGGACCGGGGTCTTGATCGAAAAAGAGATGATGGCGCCGCCCCACCCGTAATTGGGCGAAGAATTACTGAGTCTGAAATAGAACTCGT
>CADBRS010000065.1 GCA_902797125.1 uncultured Ruminococcus sp. | reverse complement strand
TCCGAAAAAGATCTCATATCCCTGGCCTCTGCCCGGAGCGGTCAGATCATAGAACCCTTCGAAAGGCGCCGGATCCCCGTCGATCTTCACGTCAAAGGACTGATCGCCCGGGTAACGAAATAGCACGAGCGGTTCGCCGGACGTCCAGTACATGCCGGATGCCGAATAGGAAGTGCCTTTGAAATCTTCCGTGACCGTCACGCGCTCATAATCCTGCGACGGCATGTAGGAAAAACTGCTGCAGATCATCGAATAGGCTACATAGGCTCCCGTCGTCGTCCAGTGGTGGTCCGTTTTGTACCAGAAGCCCGTTTTTGAAGTTTCTTTCAAATAGGGCCTGAAATCCATAAAGGAGAGCCCCGAGTCCTCGACCGTCTGCCAGGCCTCGGCCGCATAGGAGGTGTCGAACCAGTCTGGCAGAAATTCGTCCAGTTCGTCAACGGTGCGCGGCGCGATGGCTGTGATCGTCCGGATGCCCATTTCTTCGGTTTTTTCGCTGAAGGCTTTGAGCGTGCCGAGGTTCTTTTCCAGTTCGGAAAGATCCGGATACTCGAGCCGCTTGACCAGATAGCCGTTCAGAGCCAGAATGACGCTACCGTTTTCCTGCTTGCCCATGGACAGTTCCGCAAAAGCCTTTTCGGACAGGAAGAATTTCCGGGCCGGCAGCTGATCGGTATAAAAATCATCGAGTTCCTCGGAAAAGCGGCCGGACAGGACGGAATCAACGGAAACCGAAGGTTTTTTCTGCAGAGACCGGTTTTCCAAAGAGGAAAAAGCGGTATCGGGCAGGGCAAAATAGAGGACGGCGAAAGACAGGATGAACAAAGAGACAGCGATCAGCAAAAACCAATCCGACTTTTTGGCCGGTCGGGCCTTCGATTCTGTTTTGCCGCTTTGATCCGGTCCTTGCATCGTTCGTCCTTTCAACAAAAAGCAGCCGGCAAAACCGGCTGCTCTCATTAAACAATCAGTTCTTGGAAACAGTGATAATGAAACCGCTCTCGTTGTCGCCCGAGACCTGAGCGTCTTCGGTGCGATAGATGGTCGTCGTATTTTCTTCTGATGCGGGAATATAGTACACTTCGTAGGTGTTCTCGCCTGCGGTGATGTTCAGATGTTCGCCTTCATAAGGATAGTTGTGGAGCAGTTCGATATATTCTTCCAGGCACAAATTGTGCTCGTGGATATAGGCGGCATGTGCCAGTCCGACATATCTGAACGTGTTCGTGTAGTCCGAGACGCCGGTCTTGGCTTCTTTGCCTGCCGGGTATCTGATGATGAATCCGTATTTGTAGCAGTTCTCGCTCAGCCAGCTGTAGACCGGTTTGTCTGCGAGTTCGACCGTGACGTTTCCGTCAAAGACCTTGACGCTGACCAGGTATCCCGTGTGGAAATCACTGAAGCCGGGTTTCGTGTCCGAATTCAGTTTTTCCTGGTCGCTCTTGCTCCGGTAAGCGGACGTGATGATGGCGTCTTTTTCGCCTGTGGCGGTATAGAACGCATCCATCATGTTGTTCAAAGCGGCAAGCGCGCGGCTGTCCAGGAGCAGAGAAGAACTGCTGACCTTGTAACTGAAGGAATCCCCGACGGGATTGCGCCCGTTATAGATATTGACCAGATTGTCTTCCGTCTGAGGGAACACGTATTCGTGCGTACTGTTGACCAAGATCAGAGCACCGGAAGCCTTTGCAGAAGAAAGAGTTGAAAAAGATTGATATTCGGCCGAGTGAGCCGTGCCCGGTGTGTTGCCCTGCGAAGGATTGGAGGGCTGCCCGAACAGACTGCCTGCGTTGGCGATCGTTGCGATCAGCAGACCCAAAAAGATGGCTGCCGACAGGATCCCGAAGACGATCAGCAGAAATTGCGCGCGGCCTTTTTGAACCTTACGCTTCTTCAGATACTGGATCCGGTCCGGAGACAATTGCATGGTTGCACTGGTCATGGGGTGCTCCTTTCTTGAGATGATTGGTCAGATTGAATGAAAATGTCAGTTGGCGTCCTTGATGGAGAAGTCCATACGGCCCTTCTTGTCCAGACCCATGTATTTCACACGGACGACGTCGCCGATCTTCAGCACGTCTTCGACTTTTTCGATGCGCTTGGGGGCGACTTTGGAGATGTGGACCATGCCTTCTTTTCCGGGGGCATATTCTACGAAGCAACCGAACTCCTTGATGCCGGTGACTTTGCCTGTGTAGATAGCGCCGACTTCGGGTTCGAACACGATCGCTGCGATTGCGGCTCTGGCTGCGTCAGACTGATCCGTGTTGATGGCAGCGATGGTGATCGTGCCGTCATCCTCGATATCGATCTTGGCGCCTGTATCGGCCACGATCTTCTGGATCACGGAACCGCCCTTGCCGATGACTTCGCGGATCTTGTCCGGATCGATATGCATCGTTGTCATCTTGGGAGCATATCTGGAAACTTCGGGGCGGGGAGCCGGAATGGCTTTGAGCAGTACTTCGTCGATGATATAGTCACGGCCGGCATGTGTCTCTGCCAAAGCGGCCTTGATGATCTCGGGCGTCAGACCGTCGATCTTCAGGTCCATCTGGATGGACGTGATGCCTTTATGCGTGCCGGCGACCTTGAAGTCCATGTCGCCGTAGAAATCTTCCAGGCCCTGGATATCGATCATGGTCGTCCAGCTGCCGTCTTCGTCTGTGATCAGACCGCAGGAAATACCGGCGACGGGAGCTTTGATCGGAACACCGGCGTCCATGAGAGCCAATGTGGAACCGCAAACGGAACCCTGAGACGTGGAACCGTTCGAAGAAATGACGTCGGATACCAAACGGATGGCATACGGGAATTCCTCGACGGACGGAAGCACGGGAACCAGAGATCTCTCTGCCAGTGCACCGTGACCGATCTCGCGGCGGCCTGGGCTGCGGACAGCCTTGGCTTCACCGGTGGAGAAACCGGGCATGTTGTAGTGATGCATATAGCGTTTTTCGGTCTCGTTGTCGATACCGTCGAGCAGCTGAGCTTCGGACAGAGTGCCCAGAGTTGCGGCTGTCAGGACCTGAGTCTGACCACGGGTGAACAGACCGGAGCCGTGAACGCGGGGCAGGATGCCGACTTCTGCGGTGAGAGGCCGGATCTGATGCATCGTTCTGCCGTCCACGCGCTTCTTGTCGACAAGCAGCCAGCGGCGGACGATCTTCTTCTGCATCTTGTAGAGCAGTTCTTCCATCTGTGTGGGGAGATCCGGATATTTTTCGGAATAGGTCTCGATGATGTCGTCGTAGATGGGTTTGATCCTTTCGTCGCGGACGGTCTTGTCGTCCGTGTCGAGAGCGTTCATCAGATCGGACTCGACGTGAGCGAAGATCTCGTCGAACATGTCGTGATCGAGTTCGCAGGAAGGATATTCGAATTTGGGTTTGCCGACTTCAGCGATGATGGAATTGATGAAGCAGAGCAGAGAACGGATCTCTTCGTGAGCGACCATGATGGCATTGTACATGGTGTCGTCGTCCACTTCGTTCGCACCGGCTTCGATCATGACGACTTTTTCCATGGAGGCGGCGACCGTCAGCTGCAGGTCGGAAACGGCCTGTTCTTTTTCTGTCGGGTTGACGACCAGTTTGCCGTCTACAAGACCCATATATACACCGCCGATCGGGCCGTTCCACGGAATATCCGAGATGGCCAAAGCGGTAGACGCGCCGATCATGGCTGCGATCTCAGGCGAGCAGTTCAGGTCTACGGACATGACTGTCAGGGTGAGCGCGATGTCGTTGCGCAGATCCTTCGGGAAGAGCGGGCGGATCGGACGGTCGATGACACGTGCGGTCAGAATCGCTTTTTCGGAAGGTTTGCCTTCACGTTTTAGGTAGCCGCCGGGGATCTTTCCTGCAGCATACATTCTCTCGTCGTAGTCGACGGAGAGGGGAAGGAAATCGATGCCGTCACGCGGACGGGCGGAAGCTGTTGCGCAGCACAGTACTGCGGTGTCTCCGTAACGAACGAGTACGGAACCGTTGGCGAGACCGGCCATTTTGCCTGTTTCGATAGTCAGGGGGCGGCCTGCGAAATTGTAGGTGAACGTTTTGTAATTTTTGAACACCATGGTTGAACTTGTGACTTCTGACATGTTTACCTCCGGGATGTCACGATAAATTTTTTCCTGAGAGGTTTAGCACTTAAAAACGAAATCAAAACGTGCTTCATCCCGTTTTTAAGTTCTAAATACTCCCAGGAACGAGGGAGCAAAAGCCCCCTCGTTGTGTTTGGTTATCTTCTCAAGCCAAGTCTTTCGACAAGAGAACGATAGCGCTCAATATCCGTTTTTTCCAGATAGTTGAGCAGATTTCTCCGGTGACCGACCATTTTCTGAAGACCGCGGCGGGAATGGTTGTCCTGCTTGTTGGTTTTCAGATGCTCTGTCAGGTTCTTGATTCTGGCTGTCAAAATGGCAATCTGAACTTCAGGAGAACCTGTGTCACCTTCGTGTGTCGCATACGCGGCGATGATGGCCTGCTTTTCTTCAAGAGTCATCGTTTTTTCACCTTTCCGATGACGCATATTCAATAACACAGCAGAGGTGGGTGAAAATGCTCTGAAAGAGCCTTGATCCTGGAACTGTGCTAAAGTCGGAGCGTCACGCAATTGTACTATACCACAAAACGCCCGAAAAGTAAAGAGGGTAAGGGCAGAATATCTATAAGAAATCATATGAAAATCTCCGCGCCCATGCGCACGCCACTTTCCTTTAGGTCTTGATTTTTACTAGAATAGGTGATATACTTAAACTAGCAGATTGTGCGCCCTGGCCGAAAACGGTATCACAGAAAGAACCGGGCCGATGCGCAAAAACACCCGCAAGAGGACATAGATGGCAAACGAAAAAACAAAGAAACAGACAAAGAACGTCCCGGAGAAAAAAAATAAGCCGGAACGCGGAAAAAACAAGGCGGCGGAACGGGAAGGAGACGGCATCTGGGCGTTTCTGATCCCGGCTCTTCTGATCGCGCTGGCCGTATTCATAGCGGTCTGCCTGGTCGCTCAGGGCTTCGCAGGCGGATTCGCGGACAACGGAGAGATCCCCGAAAAACTCAACGGAGGACTGAACAATTACGCCGGGCAGGCGAACAGCTATCCTTTGGGCGTGTTCGGCTACGGGATCATGTGGTTTTTCTCCGCTCTGTTCGGATCTTCGGTCTACTTTTTCCCGCTTTGGCTGGTCTGGTTTGCGCTCAGGTTCAACGCCATTCGGAAGAGAGAAGAGGGGATCGGAAGATTCATTTTGGCGATCTGCACCATGATCGTCTTTTCGGCGTTCATCCAGGTCGTTACGCTCAGCTCGACCGATGACCCGGGTCTCTGCATCCGCTGGTCCGGCGAGTATCTGAATCACGGCGGGTGGATCGGCATGTTTCTGGCCTACATCCTGTGCTTTGCGCTGAAAAAGATCGGAACGTACCTGATCGGCATCCCGGCGCTGATCGTCATGCTGATGCTTATTGTGGGGATCCGTCCGTCGGCAGTCGCCGCATGGATCCGCGACAAAGCCGCTGAGAACAAAGCGAACGGCGGCAAAAAAGAGAAGCGTCCGGACAAGTCCAAGGCAGACGCTGTCGCGCCTGTCGCCAAGGTCACAGACGCTGCCGATGCCAAACCTGAAAAAGACATAAAACGGGAATTTGAAGACGATAACTGGGATGAACCGGCGCTTTCCTACGGAGACGAAGACAAGGACGAACCCGTTCAGCCATCTCCTTCCAAGAAATCCAAAGAAGCCGTATTTATCGATCCGGATGAGTTCTTCGATCCGATCGCCGGGCTGACCGGACAGGGTGAACCCTCTCATGCCTACGACAAGGACGAGGATGCTTTCACAAGGCCGGAAGAACGGAAGTCCGAGCCCGAACCCGAGCCCAAACCGGCTCCCGAGCCCGAGCCTCTGCCTGAACCGAAGAAAGAGAAACCCGTCATCGACGAGAGCAAGGAGACAGACTGGTTCACCTATAACGACGAAGCGGCTGCCGACCGGATCTTTGAAACGGATCAGGCAATCAACGACGGTTACTATTCCGAGCAGGAAGAAAAGGAATTCGACGAACAGTTCGGCGCCGGGCAGGATACCGGGGCGCAGGACGATTTTATCGAAGCCGATACTCTGTTCGACGAACCCGAAAAGGAAGAAGAGGAAGAAAAAGAACCCGAGCCCAAACAGGAAAAGAAACCAGCCGCTCCCACGCCTCCTCCTCCCAAACCGGCTCCGAAGCCCGTGATCAAACCCTATGTGTTCCCGCCTTCAGATCTTTTGAATATCGCGCCGAAGAGCGCGACCGGAGGCTTTGAAGAGACCGAACGGAACAAACAGATCATCCGGGAAACCTTACACGATTTCCGTATCGAGATCGACGGACCCGTCCTCGTGACCAGAGGTCCGACGGTCACACGCTATGAATTCAAACCCGCGCCCGGCGTCCGCGTTCAGTCCATCCTGAACCTTCAGGACGACCTGGCCCTGGCCCTGTCCGCCCCGACGATCCGTCTCGAGGCTCCCGTTCCCGGGAAATCCGCGATCGGCATCGAAGTGGCCAACAAGGCCAAAGATACGGTTTATTTGCGCAGCCTGATCGAATCGCCCGAATTCACCGGGCACAAGAGTATTTTGGCCGCTTGTCTGGGCGAGAGCATCGAAGGGAACAGCATCGTTTTCGATATCTCCAAAATGCCTCACCTGCTGATCGCAGGTGCCACCGGTATGGGTAAATCCGTGTGCATCAACTCGGTCATCGTCAGCTTGCTTTACAGGGCCAAGCCCGAAGAGGTCCGGCTGATCCTGATCGACCCGAAACAGGTCGAATTCATTTCCTATGCGGACTGCCCGCTGCTCGCCGTTCCGATCATTACGGACATGCAGCAGGCTGCCGGCGCGCTCCATGCCGCCAATCTGGAAATGGACCGCCGCTTCACAGAGATGGGCCGGTGCGGCGTCCGCGATATCACTTCCTATAACAATATCATCAAGGGCGATCCCGAAAAGACGCCCATGCCCCGATACGTCATCATCATCGACGAGCTGGCCGATCTGATGATGACAGCCGGAAAAGACGTCGAGCGATCGATCTGCCGATTGGCTCAGAAGGCCCGTGCCTGCGGTATCCATCTGATCCTGGGTACGCAGCGTCCGTCCGTCGACGTTATCACCGGTTTGATGAAAGCCAACATTCCTTCCCGTATCGCCTGCACGGTCGCGTCTCAGGTCGACTCCAGAACGATCCTGGATATGGTAGGCGCCGAAAAACTGAGCGGACGCGGCGACATGCTGTATGCCCCTGTCGGCGCATCCAAACCACTCCGTGTTCAGGGCTCTTATGTCGATGAAAAAGAAGTCGAAAGCGTGGTCCGGTTCCTGATCACGAACAACGGCAAGGCCGAATACGATGATGAACTGATGAATTCCATTCAGATCGCTACAGACAGTCTGAGCAAGTCCAAGAATACCTCCGAAGAAGAGGAAAGCGACGAAGGCGCAGGCGACGACAAGATGCTGGCCGCGCTGCAGGTCGCACTGGATTTCGGCAAGATCTCGACTTCTCTGATGCAAAGAAAACTCAAGGTCGGATACGGCCGCGCCGCCAAGATCATCGACCGTCTGGAGGAACTCGGTTACGTTTCAGGCGCCGAAGGAAAACAGCCCAGACAGGTTTTGATCACACCCGAACAGTTTGCCGAGATCAAGGAAAAAGGCGAGCTGTCCGAAGACTGATAGTTTCCGGAGAGAGCCCATGACCAAAAGACTTTTATCCCTCATCCTCTCATGTTTTTTGTTGATCGGATGTATGGCGCTGTCCGCTCAGGCGGTCAACGATCCAGACATGCAAGGATTGGAGACTTCCATCCTGACGGCATTTATGGATTCCAGAGTCACCCTGACCGGACAGAAGCTGGACGGGCAGAGCGCCGAATTGGCCGCCGTGACCGCGAGCCGGGGAGGCAAATATGCTTTTCTGGCTTTTAACGGACCGTCCGGGTCCACGATTTACAGGCTGAATCTGAAAACGATGGCCGTCACCGCGAAAGCGGATCTCGAAGACCGGATCGTGGATCTGGAGACAGACGGACAGAACCGGATCTTCGCCGTTACCAGAGACTATATCCGGGTTTATGATTCGATCGGCCTGACTTCTTCTTCAAAGATCGAGGTCGGGACGACCGACCGGACCGCCCTGGAACAATCCGGAGAAAAAACCAGACTGTATGTGCTCTCGGATACGTATGTCACGGCCTATGAGATCGGAGCGGATCTGTCCGTTTCCAAAGATCAGACGTATGGCACCGGAGGCACATTCAATTTTACAGGCAGTTCTGCGACGACTCCCGATGGCGAGAGAGTGAGAATCAAGACGGTGGGTGACATCGCGGTCAAAGACGGGTTCGTCTATGCCTGCGGCGAAATAGCCTCGGCTTTGGCCGAAGGCGGCGTCATGCTCCTCGACAGGAGCGGCGACCGGTTGCTGGGCGTCGCCCCTCTGGACGCGTCCGGAGCGGTTTCGGTTTTCGGTGAATACGTCCTTACCGTGACGAAAGAACTTCAGATCGTCCTGACGGACAAAGACACGCTGGAAACGATCGACACGACGCCTATCCAATCCCCGTCGGACCGGGCGACCGGGATCGCGCTGGCCGGAGAAACACTTCTTTTCTCTTTCGACGGACACGATAAAGGCGCCAATTATCTCTTGAGTGCGCCGATCACATATGAGGCTTTCAACAAACAGCGGGATGCCGTGACGGCCATAGGCAGGATCTCCTTTGACTCCTGCGACGACGACAGGTACTGGAACCAGACC
>CADBRS010000064.1 GCA_902797125.1 uncultured Ruminococcus sp. | reverse complement strand
CGGCGATCCCGATCTTTCGGACGGAAGCCGGTATCTCGATATGCGTCAGAGCCGTGCACCCGTAAAAAGCGCTGCTCTCGATCTTGGCCACCCCATCGGGAAAAGACACGGACCGAAGCGAGGCGCAACCTGAAAAAGCGCCGTATTCAATGGTCCGGAGAGTGTCCGGGAAACTCAATGCCGTCAAGCTGTTGCAATTTTTGAACATATAGTTCCCGACCGACTCCGCGCCGTCATCGAAATACACGGACTTGAGAGAATAGCAGTCTTCAAAAATGTGCATTCCGAATTCTTGGACGGAGCCCGGGATCCTGACCGTCTCCAAGATATCGCACCCGCTGAAAGCCTGAAAGCCGATTTCGGCAACACCCGAGCCCAAGTCGACCGATACAAGATCCATACAGTCCGCAAATGCTTTGGGCCCGATGACCCTAACGCTGTCAGGGATCCGTATCTCTTGGATCAAGCTACCCGAAAATGCAGATTCGCCTATGATCTCGATTGTATCCGGGAGGATGACCTTACGGACGTCGTGGTCCAGATAAAGGACTCCCGACCCGATCTCCGTCACCTTCTCGCTCCTGTAATTGGTCTCGGGAATGGTCAGAACGCCGTCCGGAAGCAATTCCTTTTCCACGATTCCGATAAACGCGCAGGTGCCGTCTCCGTGGCTTTCATATATCAAATTCATCTCCGGCATCTCGCTTTGACCGCAACCCGTCAGAAGGAAAAAAAGCAAAAATACCGGTATCGATAGCAGAATAATTTTTCTCATAAAACCGAGCCTTGATAATATAGCATTACAAATATCATACCAGTTTAATTATAGCCGTTCAGAGTCGAAAAATCAAGATATTCTGCCCTCTTCATGCCCCGCTCCGGGCAAAAAGAAGACTACAAAAAACCTCACGGGTCTGAGCCCGTGAGGGAAAGATATGATATGAACCGCTACTCAAAACAGATGATCTCGTGAAAACGGACTTCCGAAACAATGACATAAGCCCTGCCGTTCTGATACTCGAAAGGAAGGGTTTCACCGTCCGGATAGCGGATAACCTTCGAAGGCTTTTTCCCTGCCCTGATCGCCAGACAAATGTTCCTACAAGGCGGGATGAAGTCCTCAGTCGCGATATTTGTGCTTCTGTGTTGACCGTTCATATTGACAAGCTGGATCATCATTTTGTTCCGGACGTCGAGTTCGATCAAATCGACCAAGCCTTCAGCTGAACAAACTTTGACGGTCGGACTGTACATTTTTTCAAAAACCGTCCTCATCAAAACACGGTGCATATACTGGCTGCAACTGTCATAAGCACTGCCCAGATCGACCCCGACCGCCGCTATTTTGCCTTTTCCGAAAGCAAATGTCACGGCAAAAGGTCTGAAATCGGATCTCCCGTCAGGGCTGAATTCCGCAATGATTTCTCCGCCCGGAACAACCAGTTCCATAGGTTTGCGGACAGTTCCGAGTCCCTCCTCTCCGACGCGGAAATAGAGATGATCTTCGCCGCGTTCCGCTGCGGATAAGGGAAGCCCTTTCTCCGCGAAAAACGAGACCGTTTTCCTGCCTGTCAGCACAAGAGAGCCGCCTCCCCGGACGTAATCGATCAGCCATGATACGGTCCGATCATCCAGTCCCTTGAACAGTTCGGGAATGACGATGACCGGGATCTCTTTGCCGTATTCGAACATTTTTTCTTCGGAAATGATCTCCAGACTCTGGCGGCTGTCGCAGATCAGGGCAGTCAGCCCTTTCAACCGTTCGATCCCGGTCCTTCCGTAAAGATTGTCTGCGTTGGCGTGCCGGTCGTACGTTGCCATCAGCATCGCGACTTCGTGATGCAGCTGACCTCCCTGACAGAAGGGCTGTCTGGCCCTGATGAAAGCCGGAAGATCCTTCAGTTTGCGGATCTCTGCCATTCGCGGACTTCCGTCCCTGTGCTGCTGGATATAGTCCTGGTAGCCGCCTCCCAGAGAAATCACAGTAGCAGCCTCCTGAAAGATCTGGCACGGGTGTTTGTCGATGAATCCGGGCTGAGCGCCGAAATTGTTGCGGAAATTCCAGGACATCAGATCCCAGGGCCGACCCTGAAGGGCGATCGCCCGGCCCGCATACCGGGCCGAATTGACGGAATCGGTCGGATCGAAATCGCCGGACAGAAAATCCACGTTGGCCGTGACCGGCTCGGGCATATGATCCGTAAAAGCCCAGTTGGAGGCGATCTGGAAGTCCGGGTTCACCTGATGGACGGCATCCACGTACCGTCTGACGTGACGGCGGAACAGTTCCCTGTTGAACTCGATGAAAGCGTCGTAATTCGGGTCGTTCCGGTCGGACGGAAGCGAGCCTTTCAGTTCGATACCCGTTTCATCCTCAAAAGCTTTGATCACACGGGGATCGTAATCCGGAAAACTGCCCCAGCATTCTCCGTCGATCCACGCCCCGTCCACATGATAAACTTCAGACAATTCCAGAAGCTGAGGAATCATCACATCATCATCGTATCTGCCCATACGGGACGTTGCACAAGCATCTCTTTTGCCGTCTGCATGCAGCATCGCGTCTTCCGGGTGTTCGGCGCAATATTTCATATCAAAAACGCCGGAATAGTGCATGTAAAGCGCCACGCCTTCCTGCTCCGTCACGTCCCGCCAGACCCGGAGAGGATCTCCCCGAAAAGCGGGCATGGCATTGCCGATCTTGGAAGGATAAGAAGCCCATCCCGGGTGACCTTTGCAGTCGATCTGGATGAAATCAGGTCGGATCGTTCTGCATATTTCCCGGATCTCTTCCGCATCCAGTCTCAGCCCGATGGGCTCCGGATTGCCGGACGGACTGGCATGAAAATCGAAATGAAGGCCGAAAAAACTATCTGCTCTTCTTTTTCTCATATTCTTCCTCCGGGCCTTCACAAAGGCCTTGTCACTTTGCGTAAGTATTTCCGGGTGGCAGGATCCAGTTTGCCGGAAAGCTTCCGGTAAACGGTCTCATGATAGTCGTTCAGCCACCGGATCTCCTCGCTGTTCAGTGAGGTCTTGTCGATCGCATCCAGATCGAACGGGACCCATGTCAGATTTTCGAAACCGTAGAAAGCGCCGTATTCGCTTTGTCCTTTTTCCACGCACAAAACCAGATTCTCGTGCCGGATCCCGTACTGGCCCTCGAGATAGAGGCCCGGTTCGTTAGACGTGACCATGCCGGGAGTCATCGGCGTTTCAGTTTCTGCATTGCGGATACGGTTCGTGATCCTTTGCGGACCTTCGTGCACATTGAGAATGTAGCCCACGCCGTGGCCCGTTCCGTGTCTGAAATCCATCAAATGCCTGTATAAAGGCTCACGGGACAGCATATCCAGTTCGTAACCGGTCTTGCCGGCCGGAAAAACGGCGGAAGCGAGCGCGATATGCCCCTTCAGGACGAGCGTGTAATCTCTTTTGACGCTGGCCGAAACTTTCCCGACCGCATAGGTCCTCGTGATATCCGTCGTTCCCGTTCTGTACTGTGCACCGCTGTCGACAAGACAGAGCGTATTCTTTTGGATGGGAACGTCCGTTTCGGGCGTGGCGCTGTAGTGAACGATGGCGCCGTGAGCGCCCGTCGCACAGATCGTGTCGAACGACAGATCCAGAAAATCTTTGGATTCCCTCCGGAATGCTTCCAGTTTGTCCGACAGGGTGATCTCCGTCCGGCCGTCCCGAACAGCTCGGGTCTTCAAATAGCGCATGAACCGGATCATGGCCACGGCATCGTCCAGATGAGCCTTTTTGATCCGTCTGATCTCGACGTCGTTTTTGCACGCTTTCATCATCGTGACCGGGAAGACAGGAAGACTCTTTCTGTCCCTGATCGCTTTAAAAAGAGCATAATTGGTTTTATCTTCATCGATCAGGATCCGGCCTTCAACTGCCGCGAGATCCTCATAAACCCTTTCATAGGGTCTGATCTCGATCAGCGCGTCTTCCAGAAAACGTCTGCCCTTTTTGTCCAGTTTCCGCTCGTCCATATAAAGGATCGCCTGATCCCTCGAGACTAGGGAAAAAGCATAATTGACCGGATTGTAGAGGATATCGCTTCCGCGCATGTTGTAGAGCCAGGCAATATCGTCCAGTGCGGCCAGAAAGGCATACGGGCAATCCTCTTCAACCATTTTCTCTCTCAGTCTGGCCAGTTTGGAAGGCACCGACTCGCCTGCCGCAGCGGGTGTGAGAAACCATGCGGGAGTCGGCCGGATCTGCGGTCTGTCCGTCCAGATCTGGTCTTCCAGTTTCTGTTCGTCGATCAGCTCGATCTCAGGACATGCTTTCTCAAGAGAACGGACAAAAGATGCCGTGACGATCCGGAAATCCATGGCCACCCGGATCTGTTTACCTAACTCTGACAGGTACTTCGAGATGGTGGGGACACCCGGTTCTCCGCTTTTCATGAGTCTGATCCCCGTTCCCGTCAATTGCCTTTCGGCCTGGATAAAATAGCGTCCGTCTGTCCACAGGCAGCACTCGTCTTTCGTGATGACCATCGTCCCTGCGCTTCCGGTAAAACCGGACAGAAACGCTCTGAATTTGAACCGGTCTACCACATATTCGCTGCCGTGATCATCGTTGGTAAAAACAAGATAGGCATCCAGCTGTCTGTCTTTCAGGAAAGATTGAATCGATCTTATTTCTTTTCTCATTTTCTTATACCTCATCGCCGGAATTTGAAACAAGAAGGCAGGCCTTCCTCTTCTCCGGTTTTGTTTGACTGCTTATGAAAGAATAGTGCTCTCAAAGCCCACTGCCATTGTACCAAATCCTCGGGAAAAACTCAATGACTTCGGGCCATTTCGGCCCATGCTTTCTCAATTCTCCGATCCAAAAACATACCGGCCTGAAGATCAGGCCGGTAGGTCCGTTTTTTTGCTTATCCGATTTTGGGAAGTTTGGCGCGGTAGACGGCCAGTTCCTCATCCGTCGGGATGTAGTCGTCCATCTTTCCGTCATGATATTTTTCGTAAGCCACCATGTCGAAATAGCCGGTCCCGGTCAGTCCGAACAGGATCGTCTTCTCTTCTCCGGTCTCACGGCACTTGATCGCTTCATCCAGCGCGACCCGGATCGCATGCGAACTCTCGGGAGCAGGAAGGATGCCTTCACACCTTGCAAAGTATTCCGCGGCATCGAAAACGTCCGTCTGCTTGACGGCTCTGGCTTCCATCAATCCTTCGTCGTAGAGTTCGGACAGAATCGAGCTCATTCCGTGGAATCTCAGCCCGCCTGCATGGTTCGGAGAAGGAATGAAATCCGAACCCAGCGTGTACATTTTCGCCAGTGGGCAAACCATTCCGGTGTCACAGAAGTCGTAGGCATAGATGCCGCGCGTAAAGCTCGGGCAGGATGCCGGCTCGACGGCGATGAAACGGTAGTCTGCTTCTCCGCGGAGCTTTTCACCCATGAAAGGAGCGATCAGACCGCCCAGGTTGGAACCGCCGCCCGCACAGCCGATGATCAGATCGGGTTTGATACCGTATTTGTCGCAGGCCGCTTTGGCTTCCAGTCCGATGACCGACTGATGCAGCAAAACCTGATTGAGCACGCTGCCCAGCACATATCTGTATCCTTCGCTCTTGACGGCCACTTCAACGGCTTCGGAGATAGCGCAGCCCAAAGATCCGGTCGTTCCGGGATGTGCCTGATTGATTCTCCGCCCTACTTCCGTTTCCATGGAGGGAGACGGGGTCACGGACGCGCCGTATGTCCGCATCACTTCGCGTCTGAACGGCTTTTGCTCATATGAGCATTTGACCATGAAGACCTTGCAGTCCAGGCCCAGGTAAGCACATGCCATCGACAGTGCCGTGCCCCACTGACCTGCGCCGGTTTCCGTCGTCACGCCTTTCAGGCCCTGCTTTTTGGCATAATAGGCCTGTGCGATCGCAGAATTCAGTTTATGGCTGCCGCTGGTGTTGTTGCCTTCGAATTTGTAGTAGATCTTGGCCGGTGTTTTCAGTTTTTCTTCAAGACAGTAGGCTCTGACCAACGGCGACGGCCTGTACATCTTGTAGAAGGACAGTATTTCGTCGGGAATTGCGAAATACTTCGTATCGTTGTCGAGTTCCTGCTGAACGAGATCGCTGCAGAAAACGACGCCCAGCTCTTCGGCTGTCATCGGCTTCCCTGTTCCGGGATTGAGCAGGGGTGCGGGCTTAATCTTCATGTCTGCCCGGAGATTGTACCATTGGGTCGGCATCTCGGATTCGTTCAAGTAGATCTTGTAAGGGATTGTTTCTTTTGACATTTCAATGTCCTCCAGTCTGGTTTCGATTTACAGGGGCAGAAAAACAAAAAAACCTGTCCCTGCAGAATTAACTGCTGGGACAGGATAAAATAATCCTGCGGTGCCACCCGGCTTGACGCTGATGCGTCCTCTCTCACGTATCTGTGGTACGCGGACTTTTGATAATGGAGAGCCTTACTCCATCTCGCATACTCCGCGATTCCCGCCGCGTTTCTGGTCGCCCTCGGAAGTCCATTCAACCGCACTTTCTGCATCACGTTCGCACTGTCCGTGACTCACTGCGCCAAAAGAGGTGTGGCTTACTTACTCTTCCTCATCGGTTTGGGAACATTATATTACCGTGCTAAAGCGTTGTCAATAGGTTTTTGAAAAAAATATTGCTGCATTGAAAATTTGCTGGAGTAGAAGATATGCCGGATCGGCTTGGACGGTCAGTCTTTGCTGATTTTTTTCTTTTGCCAGGACGATTTGCCGCAATTCGGGCATTTCATGTAGCGTTTTCTGAAGACGTGCATGGCAAACAAAGTTTTGGCATATTCCGGAACATACACGTGTCCGCATGCCGGACATTCATAGTACCCCGCCTTCTGTTCGATGCGCACCGCGAAGCAAGCAGCGACTAGGAACTGGATCAATCCCACCCCGATGAGCAGAACACGGATCCATTCTTGCATATCGATCAGTGCCGCGATCG
>CADBRS010000063.1 GCA_902797125.1 uncultured Ruminococcus sp. | reverse complement strand
CATTTTCTCATGAATTGCCTCCTTTCAGCCCAGAGCGTGACGCTCGTCCAATGCTTCGCTGAGCATGGCGAAATAAGTCTTGTAATCGACGAATTTATAGGTCGTTCCGGGATCCTTTTCCGCCGCATATGCAAGGAATGCGTCCTGAACGGCCTTGATCTCGGATGCCGTGTATTTGATCGTCCGGAAACCGGCCGCGTGGTAGGATTCCAGTCCGGTCACGAAATTGAACATCTCGGAAACCGTTTGCTGCATCTGCGCGTCCGTCGTGGGCGGATCCCCGATACCGTTTTTGATCTTGACATACGGAGTTCCTTCGAATCCCTGGGGCGTCGCGTAATGCGAGTCGTTGGTGTTCGACCCTACCGGGGCGAACTCGTTGTACATCGCGCAGACTTCATCGGACAATTGCCCGATGATGAAACCGCACGAATCCAGATCGAACATCTCAAAGAGTTCGGAATTGATCCGGGTCCACTCTTTTCCGGCGTCCGGCAGCCAGCGTTCGCTCTGGCTCTGGAACAGGCATTGCGGTCTGACATACCCTATGCCGTTATCCGCAGCGTTGAAATAATCGTTTTCGGTCTGGTTGGCATAGATGTAGTCGAGCACCATGGGCACCCGGCGGCAGAGACCCGGATTGAACGACCATGTGATCGGGATCGTCCCTCTCACCGGGTCGTTATAGGCCCTGTACAGATTGTCCAGAAGCCATCCGGACGAATCGTAGTCTCCCGTGTACATATAGAGATAGACCGTATTTTTGTCATAGGTCTCGGTGACGGGTTTGGTGTTGGCGATCGAATGATAGGATTCCTGAAGCGGGAACTGGGTATAGAGCGAGCAGTTCGCCGTATGGCCGTCCGCGTCCATATAAACGTTATATTGCCCAATGATGTAAGTGAACGTGGCTTCGACCGTGGTCGGGATGATGGAGCCCCGGTTGTCGTACGTGGAATATTTGAACCACCAGGGCGGGAAGCCCACGACTTCGCCGAATTTTCCGCCTGCGCGGACGTACCGGGCCAACAGGATCTCGCGCATGGTGTTCACGTCTGTGCCCACGATTTGATCCGGATCGTCGCAGGGCGCTTCCGAGTCGATCGGAGAGAGATCGAAGAAGAACGTCTTATTGTAGATCCCGTAGTCATGGTTCATGATCCGGTTCCAGTCCAGACCGGAGGACATTTTGCTGGTCTCGTAAATCTCGTTTCCGTAGGTAGCGGAGGCTCCGTCCGGCATGAACATGAGCAGATCGTTGCAGCAACGCGCCCCGTACTTTTCGAGTGCCCACAGATAGGCGTCGTTCTTGGAGCTGCCCGATGAGAGCATCGCCGTTCCGTCGATCAGTCCGGACGTTGAAAACTTGCCGACCAGACTCATTTTGACCGGCACGCCCATATCCAGAAGCTGGTTCATCAGACTGGCCTTGCGTTCGTCATATTTGACGGGGATATACCCGTCCAACCCGCAAATGGTGGCCGCGACGTTGGAGGTAGCCGGAACGTCCGGATCCCACAAGACCATGCCGCATTCGATCAATTGCGCCTTGAACGTCTTCATGAACGAAACGACGCTCAGCACCTTGACGTCCTGCATATCTTTAAGGACTTCGCTGTGTTCGCGGATATAGGGCTCCCAGGTCTCCAGATTGCTGTCCTGGACGACAAGACCGATCCGGGTCTGATCCATCTGGCGGTTCAGAAGGCCCTGCATGCTGATGATCATCCGGGTCGCGTCGTGCGGCAGCACGCCGACCGTGGACTTCTTCAGCGAATCCAGGGGGATATAGTAAAGCGTATTCGGGGTGAGTCCTTCCGTGGAAACTTCGAATCCGGACCGTTCGGGCGGATCCTGATCCATGGAATCGATCGGGAATTTGTCGATCTTCCCTGCCGTCTTCTGAAGGATCAGCAAAGCGTCCCTGGACGTCAGGTGATTGCTGCCGTCTACGTCTCCGGCTTTATAGGATCTCCCTTCCGGCTGTTCGAGCCCGACGGAAGTCTTCACGGCGAGTACCGCGTCTTCCTGTCCGATCGAGCCGTTTCCGGACGTGTCACCCGACAGAATGCCCAGATAGGATTTCGTTTTGCCGACGTAATCGATCGAATTCAGATCGAACGCGTCGTCCGGCTCCTTGGCCTGAACGCCCGTGAGCAAAGACAGACCCAAAAGGACCGTTGCCAGAAAAATGCTGATGGCTTTTCTCATCATTTTCCTCCGTAAAAATAGTTAGATGTATTATATCATTTATTTATGTATCAATTCAAGGCTTAACCCCCTGAAACAACTGGATCGGACGCAAAGATTCCCGCAAAAAAGAAAAAAACGCAGACCGTGATGGAAGTCTGCGTATGCAAAAGACTGGGGAGGCCAGATTCGAACTGACGCATCCAGGAGTCAAAGTCCCGTGCCTTACCACTTGGCTACACCCCAGCGCGACCATGATTGTATCACATTCTGTTTTCCGTGTCAACAATGTGACGTCACAAAGGTTGCAAAAATTCCGGGATTGGAGTACAATAGGCATACCAAGGATTTTGGAGGTTCTGTCATGTCAGATTGGAATGAGACAAAAGAAAATGTCAAGGAGTCCATCAAGGCGGCCACCAAGCGTATCGAAGAGCTTTCAGACAAAGCGGCCATGTACATCAAGATCCAGCGGACAGAAAACGAGCTGGACGATCTCTATGCCAGGCTCGGCCGTCTCGCTTTCCGCAAACTGCAGCTGGGCGAGGACACACAGGAAGAGATCGCCACCCTTCTGCCTACCGTTCAGGAAAAAGTCCGGGAACTGGACGCCATGAAAGACCAGTACAAGAATATGAAATGACATTTTCATGCACAAACGACAGAAGCGAGGTTTTCGAGCCCCGCTTCTTTTCTTTTTACTTATCAGAAAGTTTCTGCATACGGACGTCTTGGCCAACGAACTGGATGACCGTGCATTCGCCGAGCAATCGGGAAACGATCCGGTCCGTGTATCTCTGCTGCATATCGCGCGCAGAGAGATTGGTGTTGATGATCATCGAACGGTTGGTCATGAGCCGGTTGTTGATCACCTGATAGAGCACGGACAACGTGAACTGGTTGACCACTTCCGTCCCGAGATCGTCTATGATCAAAAGATCGCAGTCGTAATAGCGGGCAATGGATGCATTCTCCCCTTCCAACGTCTCTGT
>CADBRS010000062.1 GCA_902797125.1 uncultured Ruminococcus sp. | reverse complement strand
TCGAACGTATCCCGGATGAAGCGGATGGTCTCCATGAGTTCCGAAGTTTCCTGGGGGTTCATGCCTGCGGCAGGTTCGTCCAGAAGCAGCAGTTTGGGCTTGGTGGCAAGCGCCCTGGCGATCTCAAGTTTTCTCTGTTTTCCGTAAGGCAGATTGCAGGCCAGATTGTTTTTCTCCTCGCCCAGCCCGAAGATCTCCAGCAGTTCGATGGCCTTGTCGACCATCTCGTTTTCCTTTTTGAAATGCCTGGGCAGCCGGAGCATGGAAACGAACGGATTGCAGGCATATTCCGGACAGTTGTGCAGTCCGACCATGACGTTCCGGATCACGCTCATGTTGTTGAACAGGCGGATGTTCTGGAACGTGCGGGCAATGCCCTTCATGTTCGTTTTTTGCTGATTCTCTCCGGTGATGTCTTCCCCGTCGAGATAGACGTGACCGTATGTGGGCTTGTAAACGCCCGTGAGCATGTTGAACACGGTCGTTTTGCCTGCGCCGTTCGGCCCGATCAGCCCGTATAACTGCCCTTTCCGGATCTGCAGATTCAGATCCTGAACGGCTTTCAGTCCTCCGAAAGTGATGCCCAGATTTTTGGTTTCGAGCAGCCAATTATTTTCCATCTGTCGAATCCTCCTTTCTCGGATCGGGAGAAAGAGTGGAACTCTCGGACGGGACCACATCGGTAGACAAAACGGAATCCATCGGGATCTTGGTCGGGATGGCGTCCCATCCGGCGCTGTCCGAAAGCACGACGTCCGGATCCTGTTTCTTCCGGAAGAGCGCAAAGATCTTCACTTTGAGATTGTGCAGATTCAGTTTGTCGCGGATCGGCTTGAGAGCCGGCGCGTTTCCGAAAATGACCACGAACATCAAGATGAGCGCGTAGACCAGATATTTCAGCGCAGCCAGGTCGCCTGACAGGTTGCTCTGGAGCACGAAGTTCAGAACCGAGATCAGCGCGGCAGCCAGGATGGAACCGGTGATGCTGCCCATGCCGCCCAAAACGACCATGACGAGGATCTCGATCGAATAGTTGAATGAAAAATAGGAATAGAGGACAGGCGTCGCATAGGCGCTGTAGATGACGCCCGCGATCCCCGCGAAAAATGCCGCAAAAACGAAAACGAACAACTTGTAGAACGTCACGTTGATGCCCATGGCCCGCGCCGCGATCTCGTTGTCCCGGATCGCCGTGATCGCACGGCCGTGCTTGGAATGGATCAGATTCTGCATCAGCGCGATCATGATAATCGCCACGATAAAAGCAATGATGAAAAGTTTGGTCCCGTAAGATTCCGTGCTGAGACCCATGGCTCCGCCGAACCAGGGCAGATTCTTGAACAGATTCCGGACGATCTCGCCGAACGCCAGCGTGACGATGGCCAGATAGTCCCCTTTCAATCTGAGGGCCGGAAGCCCGACGATGAAGCCGAACAAAGCTGCAGCCAGACCGCCCGCGATCATGGATATGATCAGGGCCAATGTCTGATTGCCCATCGAAGCGGTCAGCTGTTTGGCCAATAGTCCGCCGATATAGGCGCCTACGCACATAAAGCCGGCATGACCGAGGCTGAGTTCTCCCAGAAAACCGACGACCAGATTCAAAGAAACGGCCAATATGACGCTGAACCCGATGACGGCCATGAGATGCGCATGAGAGCGCCGCAAGCCGCCCGACAGTTCGAGCACTGTGAACACGATGAGAGCCGCCGCGAGCAGGATGTAATTGGAGTAGGTCTTGAGCTTATAGAGCTCTTTGAGTTTCGTCTTTTTCATACCTTCTCCTTTATCTGCTTGCCGAGGATACCCGTCGGCCTGACCATCAGGATCAGCACGAGCAGCGAGAACTCGATCGCGGTCGTATAAGGCGCTATGACTTCGATACTCAGGCAGATCTTTTCAACGAGACCGAGCAGGATGCCTCCCAGCATCGCGCCTGGAACGGATCCGATCCCGCCGATGACCGCGGCCGTGAAAGCCTTGATACCGGGCATCGAACCCAGAGTCGGAGACGTCGAAGGGATCTGCATCAGGTAGAACAGACTGGCCACGGCGGCCAGAGCCGAACCGATGGCGAACGTCAGCGTGATGATCAGATTGACGTTGACGCCCATCAACTGGGCGGCGCTACGGTCTTCGGATACGGCGATCATTGCGCGTCCGATCCTGCTCTTTTTGATGAAAACGGTCAGTCCGACCATGATGGCGGAGCCGACTGCGAGCGTGATGATCGTCGAAACGCTGATCGTCATAAAATCACCCAGATGGATCGTATTGGGCTCCATGACGGAAACCGGCAATGATTTGGCTCCGAAGATCAGCTGCGCAACGGATTGCAGAAAATAACTGACGCCGATCGCCGTGATCAGGACAGCCAGAGGCGAGGCCCCTCTGAGCGGCCTGTAAGCCAGTTTTTCAACGACGACACCTAGCGCGATGCAAACGACGACAGCCACGGCGATGGCCAGTACGGGCAGATCAAGAAGCAACAAAGTGCTGTAGATCGCATACGCACCGACCATAATGATGTCGCCGTGTGCGAAATTCAGCATTTTCGCGATCCCGTAGACCATGGTGTAGCCGAGTGCGATCAAGGCATAGATCGCGCCCAGGCTCAGCCCGTCGATAATAGTTGTGAATGACATATTCCTTGGATTCCTTATCGAAAAAGGTGTTCATGAACTCAAAAGACCCCTGTGCCCGAAAGAATCGAAGCGCGGGGGCCTTTTTTGATTATATCACTGATTACTTGGTTAAGTCAACGATAATCGGTGTCTTTGTGCAGGCGCCGGACTCATCCCATGTCATGGTGCCGGTCACGCCGCTGTAAGAGAAGGATTTATCCAGGATCACACCCTTGATGGCGTTGCAGAGATCGGACGGTTTGATGTTGATGTCTTTTACGCCGGCAGCCTTCATGGCTGTGTAGATGACGTAAACTGCGTCATAACCGTCAGCTGCGAACTGATCCGGGTCTGCGCCGTATTTGGCTTTGTAGGCAGCAACGAAAGCAGCGGATTTGGATTCTGTGCTGTTGACGTCGAAAGGCGTGATGTAGAGGATCTTGTTGGTGATGTGGTCGGCTTCCGTGAACATCGCGTTGATGCCGTCGAAACCGTCGCATCCGAACAGAACAGCGTTGACGCCCTTAGCCACGCATGCCTTGGCCACGAGAGAAGCCTCGGTGTAGTAGAACGGGCAGAAGATGATGTCGCAGTCTTTCAGCGCTTCGACAGCGGACGAGAAATCTTTATTGTTCTCGGAGTCGAAAGTCTGGACTTTGAAAGTCATGGACTGCTTCTCCATCTCGGTCTTGAAAGCGTCGAAGATACCGGAAGAATACGGGTCGGAGTTGTCATAGATGCATCCGACGTTTGTGTAGTTGTCCTTCTTGATCTGCTGTGCGGCCAATGTGCCCTGATCAGGGTCGCCGAAGCAGATACGGAATGCGTTGGTACCCGTCTCGATGACGGCCTGAGCGGAAGCGGACGGCGTGATAAAGAATAGGTTGTCTTTAGCTGCCTTCGTGCCGAATGCCTGGCAGGAACCGGACGTGACGGAACCGATGGAGACCTGCATGCCAGCTTCGTAAAGCGTATCGTAGCCGGAACCGGCCTGATCTGCGGTAGCCTGGTCATCTTTCATGTCGAAAGAGAAATTGTAGCCTTCCAGGCCGCCTGCTTTGTTGATCTCGTCGATGGCGAGCTGAGCGCCGTTTTTAACGGAAATGCCGTAGGAGGAAGCGTCGCCGGTCAAAGGACCCGTTGCGCCGACTTTCCATGTTTTTTCTGCCGTGTCTGCGCCGCATGCGGCAAAGCACATGACCAGAACGGAGAGGATCATGACCGCGCTGATCCATTTCAGAGCTGTAAATTTCATGTAAAACACCTCATTTTAATGAATTTTTCCGACCCGGTTCGACGGGTTCGGATTATTTACCGCGTATTTTACCACTATTCAAAGTATCTGTCAACCCAAAATGGATAATTATTCACATTTTTTCGAAAAAATCCATTTTTTATTCATCCGGAAAGTCTGTTTCCGCGTCCCGCGGTTTTGCCACAAGACCTTGACTTTGCGCTCGCGATGACTTATAATTAAAGAGTCTAATTATCTTTATTTTTCGGCAAACGGAGTTTCTATGCAGACTGTGATTCGCTTCAGCGTCGGAGACCTGGTCAAAATGAAAAAAATACATCCCTGCGGCTGCGCCGTGTTCCGGATCCTGCGGGTCGGGAGCGATATCCGGGTCACATGCACGCAATGTCTCCGCGAAGTGACCCTGGACCGTCTCAAATTTGAAAAATCCGTCAAAAACGTTTTGCCCAAGCCGTCGGAGGAAGCGAGCCATGGATGAACTCAATCATGAAAACAATTCCATAACAACCGACGCGTCGGCTGAACCGGAAACCGCGCAAGTTCCGTGCGGCATGCCGGGTTCGGAAGAAAAACCGGACACAGAAAAAAGCCCGGACAAAAAACCGAAAACCAACTTCCCTCCTTTCGTATATAAAGCCTGCGACCGTTCCCGGGTCTGGTTCCGGGACTACCGGAAAGACCGCGGCTATCTTTTGATCGGCGCATTGCTCGCCATGCTCATCATGTACGGGCTGGATATCGTGATGCAGATCCCGCCCTGGGGCAACGGATCCGTCATGGTGCTCGACCTGAACGCGCAATATGTGTATTTCTTCGAGGGATTGAGACGCGCCGTCTACGGCAATGCCGATTTCCTGTATTCGTTCTCCCGCTCGATGGGCGGCGAATTCATGGGGATCTACGCCTACTACCTGGCCAGCCCGTTTTCATACATCGTGGCACTCTTCCCCGAGGGCTGCATGCAGGAGGCCCTGACGACCATTTTCATTCTGAAATCCGGTTTTCTGGCCTACACGTTCGGATGGTATCTGCATAAAACGGACAAAGTCAAGAACAGACTGACCGTCATCATTTTCTCGATCCTCTACGCCTTCACGTCCTATGCCGTCGTACAGCAGCACAACACCATGTGGATCGATGCGCTCATGTGGCTCCCGCTCCTGACCTACGGGATCGAGCAGCTCGTCAAGCGCGGACGGTTCCGCATGTTCGTCTTTTTCCTGACGCTCACGATCATGAGCAATTTCTATATCGGCTACATGATCTGCATCTACGTGGTCCTCTATTTCTTCGCTTACTACCTCATGCACGGAGGAGACGCGACCGAAGAGGGGCTCAGACCTGAAAAGTTCCATTTTCTCAGGTCGCTGTTCCGTATCGGGTTCTGGTCCTGCGTGGCGGTAGCGGCGTCTGCGGTCATCATCTTCACGGCCTACTACTCGCTGAAATTCGGCAAGACCACGTTCTCGAACCCGAACTGGGCGTTCAGTCTCCGCTTCGATTTCTATCAGCTCCTGGCCAAGTTTTTCCCGGCTACCTACGATACGGTCGATCCGGCCGGACTGCCTTTCGTCTATTGCGGGATCCTGTCTCTTTTACTGATTCCCGTCTATTTTACCTCATCCAAGTTCTCGATCCGGGAGAAAGCCGGCTATGCCCTGATCTGCCTGTTTTTGCTGCTCAGCTTTTCCATCAACACGGCAGATATCTTCTGGCACGGGTTCCAGAAACCCAACTGGCTCAACTACCGCTATTCCTTCCTGCTCGATTTTCTCATGCTGGTCATGGCCTACAAGGCCTACCGCTCGCTCGAGGAAAAGGGACTTAAGATCCTGGTCGGCTCGGGCATGGCGCTCGCGGGCGTCGTGATCTGGCTCCAGACACAGACTTTTTCGAAAAACAATTTCCGGAGCAAGGAGACGGTCCTCGTTTCCCTGATCGCCATCGGACTGTATCTGGTCATCGTACCCTTCTGCATCCGGGGCAAGCGGAAACAGCTGGCATCCGTATTCCTTTTGCTGGTCGTAGGGATCGAGGTCTTCCTCAACGGAGCCTTCTCCATTCAGGACATGGATAAGGACGTGGGCTATACTCACTATTCCTATTACAACAACTACAACGAAAAGATCCGCGAGATCATGAACAAGACCATGACCGAGGATCCTACGTTCTACCGGATGGAAAAAACGACCATGCGCAAGAAGAACGACGCGTTCGTCTTCGGCATGAGAGGCATCGCCGGCTCGACGTCCACGCTCAACCAGTCCACATTGGATTTCCTGGACAGCATCGGCTACAGCGCGGCCTCGCACTGGTCCTACTACTACACGGGCACCGTCCCCAACGACTCGCTGCTCGGCATCAAGTACGTGGCGTCCGACTCGGGTATCGACAACAGCGTCATGACCGAGGCTTTCACGGACAGCAAAGAGACTTATACGGCCTATCTCAACCCCTATGCCCTCTCGATCGCTTTCGGCGCATCGGACAAACTGATCTCCTACAAAGCCGAGGACTATCCCAACGCCATCGACCGGATCAACGCCATCTACTCCATGCTGGTCGGGTCGGACGAGATATTGGAAGTCTACAAGCCCGTCGAGATCATCGCCAAGGGGATGAACGGCATCCGTTCATCGGCATCCGGAGAATACACCCGGTACTATCAGACGGCAGGCTCTTTCGAGAACACCATCAGTTTCTCGGTCTACGTTCCCACGGGTGCGGACGTGGTCATGTATATCGGATCCGCCCATCCGGAGCCTTTCATGGTCACGTACGGAGACTATTCCAAAGAAATTGAAGACATCGCAGGCAAACGCATTTTCTACGTGGGCACGTCCCAGACCGACGTTCTGGACACCATCTATGTCGATATGGACGATACCAATTTGTACATGCTGACCGACTGCAATATCTTCTACTATGTGGACTACGAACTGCTCGGCCAGATCGTGGAACAGCTCCGGTCGCAGGAACTGGTCACGGATCCTTCCTCGACCGACGGAAAGATCACGGGCACGATGCATATAGAAGAAGACAACACGTTCGTCTTCACGTCCATCGCGTACGATGCGGGCTGGCGCGTCTACATAGACGGCAAACGCGTGAGCACCTATGAGACGGCGGATGCCCTTCTGTCCTTCCGCGCCGATGCGGGAGACCACGTCGTCAAACTCAAATATCTGCCGGATTGTTTCGTTCTGGGCCTGATCCTCACGATCGGCGCTTCGATCTTCTTCATCCTGGTCTGCGTGTTCTGGAGCACGATCTCCAAATGGACCTGGGTCCGCGTCCTGTTCGTCCCGGAAGACCGGCCCGCTCCTGAACCGTCCGAAGCCCCAGTCGAAGAAGAAAGTGCAGACGAAGAGATCGATCCGGACGAGTATCTCAAAGAGCATCCGGACGTGACCGTCGAAGAGATCCCGGCAGAACCCGAAGAGACCCCGCCAGATGATCCGGGCGAAGAACAACCGCCACAATCGGAGGATTGAACATGTTTTACTATTTGAACGGAACAGTCGCCTTGATCGGTCAGGGCTTCGTTGCACTGGACGTCGGGGGCGTCGGCTACAAGCTGACCGTCTCGGACAACACGCTCAGTTCCCTGTCCGTCGGACGGGAGGCCAAACTGTACACCCATCTGGCCGTCCGTGAAGACGATGTCGAACTGTTCGGCTTCGGAGACGAAGCCGAACTCAATACATTCAAACTGCTCATCAACGTGAGCGGGATCGGACCCAAAAACGCCGTTTCGATCCTGTCCAATTTCACGCCGGACGAGTTTGCGGTCGCCGTCATTTCGGAAGATACCAAATCGATCTCCAGATCGAACGGGATCGGGCCGAAAACCGCTGCGCGCATCGTGCTGGAGCTCAAAGACAAAATATCCCGGTCGCCCGCATCCCGCAGCGTGCTTCCGTCGGGCCTCGGCGCTCAAGGCAAGGCATCCGGCGCTCAAAGCAAGCTGAGCGAAGCGACGGACGCCCTCGTCGTACTGGGCTATTCCAGATCCGAAGCTTTACAGATTCTGAAAGACATCGACGTCTCGTCCATGTCCATCGAAGACATCATCCGCGCTTCCCTGAAAAAGGTCAGCAGAAAGTAGGCATTAAGTGAGTATTGAAGAAATCGATTTTGACTTTGAAGGCGAAAACCGGATCGTGTCTCCGAAAGAGACCCCGATCGACGACCCAAGTGCGGAACTGTCTCTCAGACCGAAATATCTGAGAGAATACATCGGACAGGACAAAGTCAAAGAAAATCTGAAAGTCTATATCGAGGCTGCCAAAGAGCGTCACGAGACACTGGACCATCTCCTGCTCTACGGTCCTCCCGGACTGGGCAAGACGACACTGGCCCACATCATCGCGAACGAGCTGGGCGTCAACATCCAGATCACGTCCGGTCCGACGATCGAAAAGAAAGCGGATCTGGCTTCCCTGCTCACCAATCTGAGCGACGGCGACGTGCTTTTCATCGATGAGATCCACCGCCTGCCCAGACCGATCGAAGAGATCCTTTATTCGGCCATGGAAGATTTCGTGGTCGACATCCTGATCGGTCAGGGGCCTTCCGCCCGGAGCATCCGCATCGACGTTCCCCATTTCACCCTGATCGGCGCCACGACCCGGGCCGGGCAGATCACGCAGCCCTTGAGAGACCGTTTCGGCATCATCATGAGGCTCGACCTCTATACCCCCGAGCAGCTCTCGACCATCGTAAAGAGAAGCGCCGGGATCCTGGGCATCGAGATCGACCCGACAGGCGCGTTCGAGATCGCCTCGCGTTCGCGCGGGACGCCCCGTATCGCAAACAGACTTTTGAAGCGGGCACGGGACTTTGCCCAGCAGCATTTTGACGGCGTCATCACCCGGGAAGCCGCGGATTACGCCCTGTCCCGGCTCGAGATCGACAAGCGCGGTCTGGACAATACGGACAGACGCATGATGGAGACCATCATCAACTACTATAACGGAGGCCCCGTCGGGCTGGACGCGCTGGCCGCAACGGTCGGCGAGGAAGCCGTGACGCTCGAGGACGTCTATGAGCCCTATCTGCTCCAGATCGGCTTCATTTCAAGGACCCGTACGGGCCGCTGCGTCACCAAACTCGGATATGATCATCTGGGCATTCCCTATCCCGTTTCCAAAGGCGGGGACTCGGGCCAGATCAATATTTTCGGAGAGTGAATCCTCTGTTTTCCAATCGGGGCGGGTCTTTGTTGCCTGCCCCATTTTCAAAAAACCACAGGAGTTTGAATATGTCCAAAAAAGCCAATCCGTCCGTCAGGATCCACCTCGTTCCCACTTTTCATCACGACATCGCCTACCTGAGGCCGGAACGGGATTTCACAAGAGACGCCGTCCGCATCCTGGACCGCGCTCTGGAGATCATGGAATCGGATCCGGATTATACCTATACGGTCGAACAGGCCTACTTTTTCGAAACATACTGGAACGGTCACCCGGAAAAGCAGGATCTCATGCGCCGTCTGGCACGTGAGGGCCGGTTGCTGTTTTCACCCGGCTTTTTCGCCGTCCCGGATATGTGCATGCCGGACGGTGAAAGCCTTTATCAGACGGCCACGTACGGGCGGCGCATCCTCGAAGAACTGGTCGGTTCCGTCCCTGAGACGGCCTATGTGGCGGACAGCTGGGGGCATCACGCACAGCTGCCTCAGATCCTGTCTCAGTGCGGCTATAAATCCTATGCGTTCAGCCGCTGCATGACAAGGGATCTGGACCGGGAATATTTCCGCTGGCAGGGTCTGGACGGAACGGTCATCCAGGGGCATTGGTTCTCGACCGGTTATGCCGGATTGTCCTTCCCGGACAAAGCACCCGCCGTCAATGCGGAGGAACTGCATTGGGAAGACATCTCGGGAATCGGAAAACTTTATGAGCGGAACCGCGAGCGCTGCGGAGACGCTGTCCAGATCATGCCTGTCGGAGGCGACATGAGAATGCCTGCCGGATCTGCCCCGGAGATCGTCCGGGAGCTGCAGAAAGACCCGCAGATCCCCTATCCTACTTTTTCCTCTCTCGACGAAGCGCTGAGACACGTGGATTTTTCGAAAGAACCCCTTTACAAAGGCGAATTTCTCAGCTGTTTCAAAGGCAGTTTCGCGACCAATATCCAGATCAAACTGAACAACCGCGATCTAGAGCGGAAACTCTATGACGCAGAGGTCCTGTCCGTGCTGAAAAACCATCCTGTCGATCTGGATTCCGTCTGGCGCACGACACTCAAAAACCAATTCCACGACATCCTCTGCGGAACGGT
>CADBRS010000061.1 GCA_902797125.1 uncultured Ruminococcus sp. | reverse complement strand
GAGAAGAACAAGGACGCCTGTCGGTATTCCTGATCAAAGAAAACCTGCCCCGCGGCGATGATATGTTCCGGGTCCATCTGGAGCGTCGGGGACGCGGCATTCCGGCCGGGTTTCTGCACCACGTCGGTCAGTTCGACGTAGGTCAGCCCCAATTCGTCGAATTCATCGGGCTTTACCACGTTTCCGGTCAGAGGATTGCGGACCTGCACGGCCGGGATGAGATAAAATTGGGCATTAGACAGGGTCTTCCGGTCCGGCATTTCCAGCGTCGTCCGGTCTGTCTGCGTGAGCTGGATGACCGGAGTGAAATAGGTGATGTAGGGACTGTAGTCGTAGACCGCGTCCTCCGTTTCCAAGTAGACATAGATGCTGCGGCTTCTCAGAAAGGCCAGCGCGTTCAGGGCCGCGAAACCTTCATCCGTCAGATTGGCGATGCAGGGCTTTCTGTTGTCGCGCACATATTCGATCCCGACCACAGTCAGCCGGACGGCGGGAAATTCGCTATAGTAGTCTCCTGTGAGATACAGGTAGTCGCCAAGGGCGATCGGGCGGTAGCCGGCTTTGTCTGAAAGAGGCAGCCGGACAGAGACCTCGAAAGGCGTTTCCGGATCTCTTCCCTCCTCTACGTGGACCTTTTCACGGTTCGTGGGCCGGAAATCCCTTCCTGAGTAGTTGGATTCAAGTCTCTGATCCAAAAGATAATCGTCCGCCATGACGTCTACGGCCCCGTATTTGGATTTCAGAGTGGCAAGTTCCTCCTCACTGATCAATCCTCCGTCCGCCCGCGCGACGACCATCCGCCCGGTAACGGGCGTAAAGACCGGTTCGCTGACCGAATAGTCCTGAAAGATCGACGCGGAAAAGGAAGTGATCGCGAAGAGACCCAGGGCCGCTACGATCATCAAAAACGAAAGGAAAATGGACAGGATAGGCGTCGCTTTGAACCGGGTCAGCCCCAGCCGGATGCTGTTGGACAACCGGTGCCAGACCGTGTTTTCGGCCACTGCAGGCGCTTTCGAGAGCGTGCTCCCGGGGACGTCTGTCGCGTCTGCAACGTTGGGCACGTCGAATTCGACCCCTCCGTCGTGGATACGGATATGGCGGGTGGCCAGATGCTCGACCTGATTGAAATCGTGCGTGACGATGATGACCAGCTTGCCCTCGGACACTTCTTTGAGCAACTGGAGGATCTCACGTCCGGATTTCGAATCCAGGTTTCCCGTCGGTTCGTCCGCCAGGATGACGGGGCTGTCTTTGGCCAGCGCACGGGCGATGACCGTCCGCTGTTTCTGACCGCCGGACAGTTTGCTGCCCCGCTTGCGGACGAATTTGCTCAATCCTACGCGCTCGATGAGTTCGAGGGCGCGGCGGCGTCTCTCGGCAGGATCCTTATAGTCCATCAGGGCCAGTTCCACGTTTTCCAAAACCGTGAAACTGCCGACGATATTGTAGTCCTGGAAGATGAACGAGATATATTTTTTTCGGAATTCCTCCCAGTCCGACTGGGAGTAGTAGGAGGTCGGCTCGTCTTCGACGAACATCTCCCCCTCCTCATAGGTATCCATGCCCGAGATCACGTTGAGCAGGGTGGATTTACCGCTTCCGGACTCGCCGGTCACGGCCACGAATTCACCCTTTTCGAAATCCAGATTGATCCCCCGGACACCGACAGCTACGGTCCCTTCGGACACGTAGATCTTGCCTATGTTGGACAGTTTGACAAACGACATCGAAAATCCTCTTTCTGATAGAGTCGGTTCTTGTAAAAGATTGTACCCGTTTTTCCCCCGGGCGTGACTGGATAACAAAAGATCCCCGGCAAACCGGAAGCCGTGCCAGACAGGATCTTTCGCAGATGACTGGAACAATGAGCGGACAGAGCACGCTCATCGATCATTTTTCTTCTGTCGGCTGCGCTTCACCGCTCTCGGGTGCTTTCTCTTCAGACGTCTTGTGACCGAAGAGATAGAATTTCTTCTCTTCTCCGCGGAAGAGCCTTCCGAGATTCTCCTTATGACGGAAAATGAGCAGCGCGGCGCCCAGGAAGTTGATGATCACCATGATAAGATACAGCGTCGTCCCCATCGAAGACGTGATCAGCCCTACCGTCAGCGTCCCGATCGGGAAGCACAGCGCGGCCAGACAGGACGAAAGCGACATGATCTTGGTCACGAGAAGCAGCGAAAGCAGGAAGATCCCGGCTACGACCAGAGCCACCCGCCAGTCGATGAACCAGACGATCGCGGCTCCGCAGGAAAAAGTCTTTCCGCCCTTGAATTTATACCAGACGGGATAGGCGTGGCCGATCATGCAGAAGATGCCCGCATAGGCCGCTCCGAACTTCCAGAGGAGCGAAGCGTCCTCCGTGACGTCCGTCCCGAAATACCGGAACAGGAAAGCGGCAGAAAGGACCGGTACGACCGTTTTCAGGATATCGAACAGGAAGACGAACCAGGCCAGTTTCGGGCCGAAGACCCGTTTGAAATTGGTAAATCCCGGGTTTTTGCTCCCGTATTCGCGGATGTCTTTATGATAGACCAGTTTGGAAAAGATGATGGCTCCGTTTGCGCCGCCGCACAGGTATGCGACGACCGGAACGGTCAGACAAAGCGTCAAAAACATGACAGATCCTCCCTGAAGCTGACGACCTGATGCGTCTCCGCGGAACGGAAGGCGCTCAGCATGACTTTCATGACGCGCAGCATCTGCTCATGCGTCACAAGCTGGGGCTCCAGCCCGTCCACGGCGCGGACGTAGTTCCTGTAGAAATCGTGGACGTCCGCCACGGGTCTTTCGACTTCGAAAATATCCGTTGTGATCTCGTCTCTGGGCGCCATGGTCTTGGTGATGCCGGCGGCCGTCTGAACGGGCATGACGTCGTTTTCATGCCAGTATTTGTAACGGACGACTTTCGCGCATTCGCGCCAGTCGCGGATCATGGACGTGCCCTTCTCGCACTGGAGATAGAACCGGGGCATGGCGATGAAATTGAAGGTGCCCACTTCGACGAAAGCGGTCACGCCGTTTTTGAAATAGATGTTCAGCCTGAAGCCGTCGTCCACTTCTTTGTTCGTATAGTGGGTCACGTCGCAGAAAACGGAATCGATCTCGGAGTCGATCAGCTGAAGGATCTGGTCGATCAGATGAACGCCCCAGTCCAGGATCATCCCGCCTCCGTGCGCCTTGGTTCCCCGCCAGTCGCTCGGAATGCCGCGGGACCCGTGCACGCGGGACTCGATATGCAAAGGCGCGCCGATCATGCCCTCGCGGAGGATCCGCTTCATGGCCAGAAAATCGACGTCCCAGCGTCTGTTCTGATGGACCGTGAAGCAGACGCCGTTCTCTTTGGCCGTCCGGATCATTTCGAGGACCCGGTCATACTGCATCTCGACAGGCTTTTCGCAGATGACGTTCTTGCCTGCTTTCAGCGCTTTGAGAACGATTTCGTAATGTGTATCGTTGGGTGTGGCGACCGTCACGATATCCACGGACGGATCCGAGAGCAGCGCTCCGAGATCCGGGTAGGCGAGGATGCCGCGCGATTCGGCGAGCGCATTGCGTTCAGGCAGGATGTCATAGACGCCTTTGAGTTCGACAACGTCCGAACTCTGAGCCATTTGAGCATGCCAGCCGCCCTGCCCTCCGTAACCGATGATTGCCAGATTTTTCTTTGCCATATATGCCGTCCTTTCCGAAAAGAAAGAGTGCTGTAGAAATTATATCACAAAAGGCGAAAAAAGGACACGTTGAGCCCGTTTTTCCGTTTGTGCAAAAAGGGGTAAATGCCCAAACGGATCAGATCTTGCAGATCAGATCCGCGAGGAGCATAATGAGCGGGAAAGTGCCCAGACAGAGCACGGATGTCGTGCCCACCATCTGAGACGCCTCGTGCGAGCCCTCCAGCTCGTACATTTCACAGAACATCGTGACCGACGCGGCGCTGGGCAGCGCGGCCATCGCCGTGCAGAAGATCGTGATCAGATCGCTGAGGCCCATCAAATGAGCGGCAAAACAGACGATGACAGGGATAATGACCAGTTTGATCAGACACCCGTAGTAGATCGCCTTGGTCTTGAAAAGCTGACCCAAAGGAATGGTAGCCAGAAGCGCGCCCGTGATCAGCACCGAGATCGGCGTGCACAGATTGCCCAGATAGTTCAGGAAGTTCATCAGGAAAGGCGGCAGCTCGAACGAGGCGAACGGCCATCTCATGAGAAACAGGATGGCTCCGATCGTACAGGGCACGGTCCCGAAATTGAGAAAGACCTTTTTGACCGTGATTTTGACCGAGCCTGTGCCTCTGCCGATGACGTATAATCCCCAAGTCCAAATGCCCAGGTTGAACCCGATCACGTAAAAGGCGGCCATGAACAGACCCTGCTGACCGAGCAGCGCCTCCATGATGGGGAAGCCCAGAAAACCGCAGTTGGCGAAAATGCTCGTGAACTCGATCACGTTGCGGAGCGTGGGCTGTTTTTTCAGCGGCAGGCACAGAAGATACGCCAGTCCGGCCATGACGATATGCATCACGATGCCGATCAGCGTCGCGATGCCCGCCAGTTGCAGATTCTCATCCGTAAATTCCTGCTTGGCCAATGCCGCGACGATCATCATCGGCTGGCCGATCTTGATAATGAGTTCCGAGAGCTTTTTCGACGCGATGTTGTCGATGATGCCGACCTTCCGGCAAAGGACACCTGTCGCGATCATCAGAAAAAGCGTCAGAATGATTTGAAGCAAAGAGCCGAAATCCATAGGTCACTCTTCCGTCAGTTTTTTTGAAATAGAGATCATGTCATCCAGCATGAGTTCTTTTTTGCGCGGATCGCGGAGGATGGCTGCCGGATGGAAAACTGCAGTCATCAGAAAGTTCCCTTTCCGGACCCACTGACCGTGCTCTTCCGTGATCCGGTAGTCCTCGCGGATGAGTTTCATCGCGGCGATCCGTCCGAGACACACGATGATTTTGGGCCGGATCAGCCGGACCTGCTCGCGCAGATAAGGCATGCAGAGTTCCTCTTCGGAAGGCTTCGGATCCCGGTTTGCGGGCGGACGGCATTTGATGATATTGGCTATAAATACGTCTTCCCGCCTGATCCCGACATATTCGAGATAGCGGTCGAGCAGCTGGCCGGATCGGCCAACGAAAGGTTTTCCGGAGAGGTCTTCCTGCTCGCCGGGCGCTTCGCCCACGAACATCAGATCCGCATCCGGGTTGCCCTCGCCGAAAACGACGTTGGTCCGGGTTTGGGAGAGCGGGCATGCGGTACAGGACAGACATGTCTTCTTCAATTCTTCAAAGCGTTCTTCCGGCATATCAATTCCCCTCTTCCTCCCTGTAGAATGCTTCCGTCAGGCAATTTTTGAGCACGGTTTTGATCGACTCCAATTTTTTGGGATCCGCCGGCTCAAAGAGCAGCGCGTTGTCGCCTTTTGTGAAATAGAAATAAGTCTCACCCAAATAGATCCGGACTTCCTCGCCGTCCAGGATGAACCGGACGTGAGGATCCCAGAAACCGGCTTCAGCCTGTCTGCGGCCTTTGTACTTCGCACCGGAGAAAAGTTCCTGACAATTCAGTTTCCATTGCTCCGTCCAGGTTGGATCGTCCAGTGAAAATTCATACCCGGATCCGGTCGGGATCCCGGTATCGAAAAGCGGATCCGCAACGATCACGCGGGTGATCTCTGTCCGGTCCAGTTTTTTCATCCTGTTCCCGCAATCGGTACTTACGATGATCCGCTCACCGAAAATGGCGAAGAACAGAAAAACGAGAAGCAGCACGGCAGGAATCGAAAACAGGAGGATCAGCTGGCATGTCTTGAGCTTGCGCCCGGGTGACTTTTTCTCTTCCATGCTTCCCTCCTGTTTGCTTTTTTGAGCGTTCTTTGCTATAATAGTCTCACGCACGTATTATTTTACCACAACAGGAACGCTATTTCAATAACGCGCGCTCATGCGCGACGGCATATTCAGAGGTTTTTTCATGATCACAGTGACCGATCTGAGTTTCCATTTCGGAGGACAGCTCCTTTTCAAGGACGTGGATCTCAAGTTCACACCGGGCAACTGCTACGGCATCATCGGCGCGAACGGCGCCGGCAAAACGACGTTTCTCAAGCTGATCTGCGGGGATCTTGAGCCTTCCCACGGCTCGGTATCCATCCCCAAAGAAGAACGCATTTCTGTCCTCAAACAGGACCATTACGCTTTCGAATCCTTCACCGTTCTGGATACGGTCATCATGGGCAATCCGCGGCTTTATGCGGTCGGAAAAGAAAAAGACGCCCTCTATGAAAAAGAAGACTTTTCGGATGAAGACGGCGTCCGGGCTTCCGAACTCGAAGCCGAATATGCGGAACTTGGCGGATGGGAAGCCGAATCCGAGGCCTCCCGGCTGATCCAGGGTCTGGGGCTTCCCGTTTCCCTGCTCGATAGTTCTATGAGCGAACTGACTGAGGAGCAGAAAGTCAAAGTGCTCCTGGCACAGGCACTGTTCGGAAATCCCGCCATCATTCTTCTGGATGAGCCCACGAACGGACTGGATCTGGACGCCATCGCGTGGCTGGAAGATTTTCTCTCAGACTATCCTGGAACCGTTCTGGTCGTATCCCACGACCGGCATTTCCTGAACGACGTCTGCACCAATATCGTGGATATAGATTACACGCACATCAAAATGTATGTCGGAAACTATGAATTCTGGTACGAATCCAGCCAGATGGTCCAGCGGATGATCAAGCAGCAAAACAAACGCACCGAAGAAAAGATCCGCGAACTGCAGGAATTCATTTCCCGCTTCTCCGCAAACAAATCCAAGGCAAGGCAGGCGACCAGCCGCAGAAACCTGCTGGAAAAACTGAGCGTTTACGATATGCCCGCCTCCTCCAGGCGCTACCCTTTCATCGGTTTCGATATGGAGCGCGAGCCCGGGAAAGACGTGCTGAGCGTCCGGAATCTGAGCGCCAGATCGTCGGACGGAACCGAACTGTTCCGCGATCTGTCCTTCACGCTGGACAGAGGGGACAAAGTCGCCTTCGTCGGAGACGACCGGTCCATTACCGCACTCATGAAGATCCTCATGGAGGAAGAGCCTTGCGAAAGCGGGTCTTTCAAATGGGGCGTCAGCATCACCAGATCCTATTTTCCGAGAGATAATTCCGCCTATTTCGAAGGCAACGAAGATTCGATCCTGGATTGGATGAGGCAATATTCCCAGGATCAGACCGAATCCTATCTGCGCGGGTTTCTGGGCAGAATGCTCTTCTCCGGAGACAGCGTGTTCAAACAGGTCCGTGTCCTTTCGGGAGGTGAAAAGCAGCGCTGCATGTTCTCACGGATGATGTTGTTCGGTTCGAATATGCTGCTTCTGGATCAGCCGACCAATCATCTGGATCTGGAAGCCATCACGGCCGTGAACAATGCGCTCAAGGATTTCAAAGGCATGGTCATGGTTTCGTCTCATGACTATGAAATCGTGAGCACGTGCGCCAACCGGATCATCGAGGTCCGCCCGGACAGATGGCAGGACTACAAAGGCACTTACGAAGAATTCGTGGAAAACCAGAAGGCCAAAGGCATCACGCACATCCTGCTGTAATGGCTATCCATGTTGCCCT
>CADBRS010000060.1 GCA_902797125.1 uncultured Ruminococcus sp. | reverse complement strand
CCGGAGACGTGGCGCACAACCTTCTGGGCACGCTCTACATGCGCACCATGACCGAAAACGCCCTGAAGGACCGCCCGACGTTCGGCGAAGTCCGCAACGCGCACGCCCTGTGCGCTTCCTACCCGTTCGCACTGTATTCGGATCTTTATAGCCAAGATGCTTTCATTCGCGGCTGCGTCAACGCAGGCTTTTCCGGCATCCTCTGGAATCCCGAACTTCGGGATGCCAAGCAAGGAGGCGCCGAAGAGCTGATCCGCAGACTGCAGAATACGGTCTTCTCGGTGAGGACCTGCATCAACGCCTGGTATTGCGAAAAAGCCCCCTGGCTGGATCTGGACTGCGAGGACGCCGTCCGCAACATGCTCAAGCTCAGACTGTCCCTGAAGGACGATCTTGCAAGGGCCATGCGGAAATACCACGAAGAGGGCAAACCGCCCATGCGGGCACTCGTCTGCGACTGTACGGACGACCCCGAAACATACGGGATCGACGACGAATATTTCTTCTGCGACGATCTGCTCGTGGCTCCGGTCAAGGCGGGTGAAATGCAGCGCAGAGTCTATTTGCCCAAAGGGCGTTGGGAGACGCTGGACGGCCGTTCCGTCGATGGGTGCGGCTGGATCGATTACGTCTGCCGGGATATCGAAGACTATCCCGTCTTCAGACGCGTCGAAGCATAAGGAAAGGCTCGGTTTTATAAATGGAGAAATTCAGATTTGCCATATTGGGTCCCGGACGGATCGCCCGGAAATTTGCAAGTGCGGTCGCCCTGATCCCGGACTGCGAGATCTGTGCCGTAGCGTCCAAATCCATAGAGAGAGCTCAGGCTTTTGCTCAGGAATTCGGTATTGCGCAGGCATACGGCGATTATGCCGAAATGCTTGAAAAAGAGCATCCGGACTGCGCCTACGTCGCGACGACCCACGACAGCCATTATGAACTGTGTCAGCTGTGTCTTCGGTACGGGGTGAACGTCCTTTGCGAGAAGACTATGTTCCTTGATTCGACGCAGGCCGAGAGTTTTCTGAAGGCGGCTGAGAAAAAGGGGATCTTTGCCATGGAAGCGATGTGGTCCCGGTTCCTGCCGTCCGTACTGAAAGCCAGGCAGTGGCTCTCCGAAGGCCGGATCGGCCGGCCCGTGTTCGGCGAGATGAGCATAGGCTTCGTGTCCTCTTCAAACCCGGAAGACCGGATCGTGAATCCCAAACTGGGCGGAGGAGCAGCGCTGGACATATCCGTGTACGCATATGAACTCCTCACCTGGGTCATCGACAAACCGGTCATCCGTGTGTCCGTGGAAGCTGTCCCGACCTTTACGGGCGTGGACGGCAGCAACATCCTGCTGGTCCGTTTTGAAGACGACGTCATAGGCGTTTGCAAATCTTCCGTTCAGATGCATCCCGTGGAGCATCTCACGGTGGAAGGTACGAAAGGCCGGATCTTCCTGCCGCACTCGCACGTGGGCGGGGAAGCGCAGCTCTTCGAAGGCGACAGGCTCGTCGAGACGTTCCGGGACGAAGAGACGCAAAACGGATTCGTTTACGAGATCAGGGAAGCTATGCGGTGCGTCCGCGAAGGACTGATCGAAAGTCCGGTCTGCTCCCATGAGATGACGCTCAACTATGCCAGGATCTCAGACCGCATCATATCCGCATCGAAAAGTCGAACTTCCGAAGGTAGTTAATTGGTTCTGACTTTAATCATTGCCGCAGCGACTTCCTTGTTGCTCATCCTGTCCATTCTCTTCTTTCCGAGGATCCGGATCCGGAAAGTATCATTCGGCTCCTATTGGGTGATCGCACTCATCGGGGCCGGGCTCATGCTCGCGACCGGACGCGTGTCCTTCCGGAGCGTGATCGACGGACTGACATCCGACACGTCGATCAATCCGTTCAAGATCCTTTGCCTTTTTATATCCATGACGATTTTGTCCATTTTTCTGGACGAAGTCGGGTTCTTCAAACATATGGCGAACGTGGTCTGCCGGAAGGCGGGGAAGAGCCAGACGAGGCTCTTCATCTATCTCTATGTCCTGACGTCCGTTTTGACGGTCTTTACGTCCAACGACATCATCATCCTGACTTTCACGCCTTTCATCTGCTATTTCGCCAAAAACGCAAAAGTCAATCCCGTGCCTTATCTGGTCGGGGAATTCGTGGCCGCAAACACCTGGAGCATGATGCTGGTGATCGGGAATCCGACCAATATCTATCTGGCTCAGAGTTTCGGCATCCCGTTCATGGACTACCTCCGCGTGATGGTCCTCCCGACGCTGGGCGCCGGGGTCACGGCGGCCTTGCTCTTGTTCCTGATCTTCCGCAAATCGCTCAAAGAAGAGATCTGCGTCACGGACTATGAAGAAGTCCACGAAAACAGGTTTTTGCTCGTCACGGGGCTGATCCATCTGGGCCTCTGCACGGTTTTGCTGGCCATATCCAACTATATCGGGCTCGAGATGTGGTATATCACTTTGGGCTTTGCCATATCGCTTTTGTCCATCATCACGGTATACAAGATCATCCATCACGAAAAAGATACGGAAGTGGAGGAGACCATCATTCGGGCTCCCTGGACGCTGATGCCTTTTGTGCTTTCTATGTTCGTCATCGTGCTGGCATTGAAAGAGAACGGTGTGACGGCGGCACTGGCTTCTTTTCTTGGAGAGGCAGGGGCCGTTTTCAAGTACGGCTCGGCTTCCTTCCTGACCGCCAATATCATCAACAACATCCCCATGAGTCTTTTCTTTACGGAGATCATCCGGAATATGGAAGTTGTCAGCGAAGGGGCTGTTTATGCCACCGTGATCGGATCCAACATCGGGGCTTTCCTGACGCCGATCGGCGCGTTGGCCGGGATCATGTGGATGAGCAT
>CADBRS010000059.1 GCA_902797125.1 uncultured Ruminococcus sp. | reverse complement strand
TGACAGAGTCCGTTACAAAGGGACAGACTGCTTCATTTTTGCTAGAAGGACAAGCGGATATTTCGATCTCAGGCATCTGGACGGAACGAAAGTCCATCCTTGTGCAAATTATCAGTCGATACGACTGTTAGGACATTCAAAAACAATACTCACAGAGAGGAGATTGCAAGGCAATACCAACTAACGGAGGAGCAATTCCTCCCCAACCTACGCTAAGGCTTAGAGGTTGGGGTATCCTTGCTTAGTTTTCGATGAAGAAAGTTTTTAAGATTGAAGTTGATTGTGCGGTATGCGCGCAAAAATGTGAAGAAGCCATTTCCAAAGTGTCGGGAATTGCATCCTGTCAGGTCAATTTCATGTCACAAAAAATGACTTTGGAAGGCGAAGACATAAACCAGCGTCTGATCAAAGAAGTACTGAAGGCGGCCCGTAAAGTCGAACCGGATTTTGAGATCATTGACTGAGCGATTGAACGATGACACGTAAACTTAAAAGGCGGCTGAGGCGGATCATCATCGCGCTGGTCCTGTTTCTGGTGATTTTGATCACAGACAAAGTGACGCCGCTGATCTGGCCGGACGCGATGCCTTACGGACTTGCTTCCGCGTGGCAGGAGTCCGGATTAGGGTGGATCCTTTTGTTCGGCCTCTATTTTGCCGTCTATATCTATATTGGCTATGATGTATTGAAAAAAGCCTTTCTGAATCTGATCCACGGTCGGATGCTGGATGAGAATTTCCTGATGACCGTGGCGACAATCGGTGCATTTGGCTTGGGCATTTATACCTCCGTCAGCACTCACGGTGAACAGATCGAAGGATTTGACGAAGCCTGTGCCGTTTTGCTTTTCTATCAGATCGGAGAATGGTTCCAGACCTATGCAGTCGGCAAATCCAGAGCTTCTGTATCTTCGCTGATGGAGATCAGACCGGATTATGCGAATCGGCTATTGCCTGATGAGACGATCGAGCAGGTTTCACCGGAAACAGTCGAAATCGGTGAAGTGATCCGGATCCTGCCCGGCGAAAGAGTGCCGATCGACGGAACCGTTGTCCAGGGAGCAACCGCACTTGATTTGCGAGCACTTACCGGAGAATCCGTTCCCAAAGACGTACAGACCGGGGAAAAAGTCCTGTCCGGAAGCGTCAATCTCCAAGGAACGATCGACGTGAGGACAGAAAAACTGTTTGCCGATTCGACGGTCACGAGGATACTGAATCTTGTGGAGAACGCATCCGACTTGAAATCCAGATCCGAGACGATCATCAGTCGATTCGCAAAATATTACACACCGATCGTGGTTGGATTGGCCCTGCTTCTGGCCGTTGTTCCGACTCTGATCGCAGGCTTCGGAGGAAACTGGGCGGCGGGTTCTGTCTGGACTTACAGGGCTCTGTCATTCCTCGTCGTTTCCTGTCCGTGTGCATTAGTCATTTCCGTTCCGCTGACGTTCTTCGCGGGCATCGGAGGGGCATCCAAAAAAGGGATCCTGATCAAAGGATCTTCGCATTTGGAACGATTGGCTCATGTCAGCGTTGCTGTTTTCGATAAGACGGGAACTTTGACAAAAGGAACGTTTTGCGTCACCGAAGTGCTCCCGCATGATCTCCGAGATGAGGTCCTTTTCTATGCCGCGATCGCGGAGAGCCAATCCGTTCATCCGATCGCCCAATCGATCCAAGCAGCTACGGGTCCGGTCGATGCATCCGGTTACCGTCTCGAGAATGTTCCCGGAATGGGCGTAAAAGTGAGCGGTGAGCGGAATATCCTGTGCGGAAACAGGAAACTTTTGGAGTCCGAGAATGTTCCGTGTCTTTTCGATGAAACCGATCAAACGGCCGTATATGTGGCTGTAGACGGTGTCTGCATGGGCAAGATCTGTGTTGCAGACCAGATCAAAGACGGTGCCAAAGACGCATTGAACGAATTGAACGGAATGAATATCCGGACCGTGATGCTGACGGGAGACGCGGAAGAACCCGCGAAAGAAGTGGCTGAGACTTTGTCTCTTTCCGAATACCATGCGGGACTATTGCCTGAGGACAAAGTGTCTCGGGTTGAGGAACTGCTGAAGAACAAAAACGAAAAAGACATGCTCTGCTTTGTCGGGGACGGGATCAACGACGCGCCTGTCTTGATGCGTTCGGATATCGGAATCGCGATGGGAGGTATCGGGTCGGATGCCGCGATCGAGGCGTCGGACGTCGTCCTGATGCATGACGATTTGAAAGATTTGCCCCTGGCCATGCGGATTGCGAGAAAGGCTTTGAGGATCTGCTATGAGAACATTTGGTTCGCTTTGCTGGTGAAAGTGGCCATCCTCATTCTTTCTGCTCTGGGCCTGACTAATATGTGGCTGGCTGTTTTCGGCGATGTCGGCGTCGCTGTGATCGCCATCTTGAATGCCATGCGGACCGAAAGAATACATTGATACCGAAAAAGGGCGGTTGCACACGCAATCGCCCAATTCTATCGTCCTGGAAGGCACGACAGAAAGATTATGTGGTTTTTAGATTTTCAAGCGCGGACGGATTGTTCCCGATAATGGGTGAAATCTTTTTGCAGCTATGGAGATCTGCGCAGTCGGCGCAAGTCTCGAACGATTTTTGCATCGCACACTGGCGAATCGGACACAAAGCATCACAATAGACTGTTTTGACTCCGTCCACACGGCACCCTTCACAATGGATCATCTCGGCCGTGATAGATATCTGATTGAGTGAGCTCCACTTTTCGGCGACACGAGCTTTTGCCTCATCATCGTTGTGGATCGTGGCGAGGCGGGCTTCGCACGTTTCACAATCCAGCCCGCAGTAGGCGATCAGTTCTTTCATAATAATCAGCACCCGATGTCCAGAACTTTACCATCCCAGTCTCTGTCCTTTTCAACGCCCAAAACAGCCGTTATCGTCGGGGCCAGATCCAAAATGGAGACATCGCTGAGACGTTCGGATTTGAACTTCGGATTGTAAAATAGTACCGGAATGGTCATGTCCTCGGGAATATCGGCCCCGTGTCCGCGTCCGTGTCCGCCATGATCCGCTGTGATCACGACAAGATAATCCTCACCTAAAGTGGAGATGACTTTTTTCATTTGATCGAAACAGCCTGAAACGGAGCGGAGATATTCTTCACCCATCCATCCCTTATCATGACCTGCCGCATCCGGCCAGCCGAAATACAGGAATGTAAAATCTGCGCTTTGGTTTCGTAAATACGGGATCAAGGCGTCGACCAATTTTGCATTCGCGCCTTCGTAACCAGCAGGCGTATATCCTGTCGTAAAGTAGGATTCAGCGAGAGAACCGGGTCTGGTCAGATCCCTGAGCGGCTCCCAGTTGAAAAACATGGCACAGTTTTTCTGCGCATCATGGAGCACTTCGCAGATGCCCCTGACGGGTCTGACCTGGGGCACGTAGGTGTTCGTCAGAATACCGTGACGATCCGGATCCACACTGTGGAAAAGTGACATGTGGCAAGGCAGCGTGACTGAAGGCATCACTGTTTTGGCATTCAGATCATATTTGCTGTGCTTCAGCAGTTCATCTACATAGGGGTTTTGGCAGGCCGCCAAACTGTCCGGACGCATGCCGTCCGCAAGAATCAATAATACTTTGTTCATTTTTCTATAATCCTGTCTGTTTTTTGAACAAACCTGTTCGAAAGGATTATACCACAAAACCGGTCGGGGTTACCGGTTCAAAAACGAAAAGCAGGGTCAAACCGGGTTTGAACCGGCCTTTTTTTGCTGTTGACAAACTGGAACGGTTATGCGAAAATAGAGTCGTAGCTTTGCTACTCAAAAATGGAGGTGTCATTATGATCCAAACACCCAGTTCACCTGTAAAAGATGCATTCAGGCTGGCTTCGGACGGAGGTATGATCTACGATCCGCTGTCCCGGGATGCACTAAAGCACTGCAAACTGCATCAATATGACAACGCAGATTCTTTCTCGGGTCAGCTGACCCTTTCGGACGGGACGGTCATGAGCTACAGAATGCCTCAGCAGGCTACCGCATTCGAACTGATCCCTGTGAGTTACCGGTTTGATTCACTCCCGGGTGATGAATGTGTGCATGTCGAGGCTACGGCTTCTGAAGACGTTTCCAGAAAACACGGAGGCAAATATTACGACACGACGCTGCCGGGATATGTCCGTGTCTCGCTCGAGTATCTCGGTTACATCCGCGCGGAAGGCAGACCTGAGAACAGACCTCTCCACACTCCCGATTTTTCAGGAGACGATCAGGGCAAAAGGTACCCGAATTATATCCCATCCGAAGTCATTTGCTCCGGAACTGTCCATACAGCCCCGTATCTCTGGTTCAGATTCAGGTATACGAACACGGGCGATACCATTCTGGATTCAGACGGCGGAGGAACTTTCATGTTCGATCCGATCCTCCAGAAGAAAAATGAGGATGGAACGTGGTACAACTATCTGTTTCCGTCCAATTTATTTAACCGCATTACGGGACAGCTTTATCCCGGCGAGAGCGGAGAGGTGGATTTCATTTTCACATGGGACCGGGAAGGACACAGAAGCAAAAATCCCCCGGAGCCCGGTGAATACAGGATCCTCATCCAGACAGAGGTCCGAAATGAAACGGATCATCCGGAAAACTATATGACCAACATCTGGAATGGGAGATGGTACGGGACAGCGACACAGGAACTGACCATGGCCGATTCGCCTTTGCAGACGGATGTCAAACCAATCGAATATCAGATCCGAAACCGGCCCATCAGGAACCGGTGGCTCCACAAATACGAAGAGTTCATGACGTCATTCGATTCATGGCTCAAGCCTTCGGAAAAAGGGCCGGAGAATGCATGGCATACGCTCTATGTCCAGAGTGCCCCGTGGACCCGATCGATCGCATTGAAACTGATGCGCGGCGATCTTTTGGAGATGGACTGCGCGGACATTCCCGTTTCGATCGAAACAGACTCGATCCGAATTCGGATCCCCCGGGACGGACAGAACTATATCCGTCTGGCAGACGGGACTAAATACCCGGCCATGGCGACGCAGTCGATGTGCGACATGCGCGTGAACACGTCGCTGGGCCCGGATGCAGCCCAGACCCTTCTCAACGAACTGCTGGACATGAAAGAATGCGGGGTCAACGTCGTGACGACGACAGCCGCTTTCGAAACGGATCTCAACGGCCGAAAAGCCACCAAGGATTCAACGGACGCAAACTGGTTCATGGCGGACGCCATCCGTCTTTTGGATATGCGTATGGAGGGATACATCACCTATCCCTACGGAACGGGCAACAATATCAACAAGGCCAGATGGATCACGAAGGACAACGAACTGTTTCCCGAAGGTTACCAGGTCCCCAGTGTGGCAGATGAAAAGCTGGCCCTGGCCAATGCTATCAAGACGGTCTATCAGTACGATCGCTGGGGCGACAATTATTTCTCGTTCGATGACGGCACGGTCCCCGTGACCGCGGAAGACTCGAGAGGCTGGATGCGTGTCGACATCAGCAACCGGAGCAGTCTCAGCGAAAAGGACGTCGAAGAGTTCAGACGGTATCTGAAAGACAAATACGGGTCAATAGACAATCTGAACCGTGAACTGGGCAAAAACTACACAGATTTTTCGAATATCGAACCTGAAGCGGGAGTGGAAAAGGATCATGGCGGACCGAGTTTTGCTAAAACGGAACATCCTGATTTCGAAGAATGGAGTCCCATCGTCAACGAACTGGATATTTTCAGAACCTTGCAGAGGGTGCAAAACTATCAGCTGATCAAAGACTATACATCCAAATCGTTCAAGTCCATGATCGGACTGAGGACCGAAGGCGCCAACTGGACGTCCTCCGTTCCTTTCGACACCGAAAATCAGCACTACCGCCATGTTTACTATTCTCAGCGCCGATGCGCCATGATCCCAGAGATCCTTTCAAAATCCGGCGTTCTGGACTGGCATTCGGATTATATTACGCTGCCCTATACGCCGGATGAATTCGAAGAACTGACGAAGAGTTCCATTGCATTGGGGATCCTTCCGGTCCCTCTGAATCAGTATGACCGGCTCCGGGATATAGCCATTAACCCTTTGTATGGGCAGGATTATTCCAAAGAATACAATTTAAGCGGGCCTGACACACAGGGCGTTTACATCAACACGAT
>CADBRS010000058.1 GCA_902797125.1 uncultured Ruminococcus sp. | reverse complement strand
GCTGCCTCATCTCTGCTTTGAATGACTTCCAAAATTCTGTCTTTGAATGATTCTACGGGAAGTCCTTCCAAAAGGCACTGTTCATATTCTTCCCGCATATGCGGGGCAAGATGGATCCAAGGCTGGTCTTTTAACATATGCTGTTCCTATCATTCCTCGACGATCTGTCGTCCCTGTATAGCGCGCGTCAGTGTGACTTCATCTGTGAGTTCCAGATCGGAACCGACCGGCACACCGTAAGCGAGTCTGGATACTTTGACGTCAAAAGGCTTCAGTAGTTTTGCCAAATATCTGGCTGTCGTTTCCCCTTCGATCGTCGGGTTCGTGGCCACGATGACTTCGCTCACATGTCCGTCCGCAACGCGTTGGACCAGTTCCTTGAGTTTCAAATCATCGGGAGTGATACCCGCGATCGGAGAGATCAGTCCCCCCAAAACATGATAGACGCCTCTGTATTCCCTGACGCGCTCGAAAGCATTGACCGTCTTCGGCTCGGCAACAACGCAGATAGTGGACTGATCCCTGTTCTGATCCGAACAGATCGGGCAGATGTCCAGATCCGTCAGATTCTGACAGATCGGGCAGCGATGGATCTTGGCCTTGGCGTTGAGGATCGCGTCAGCGAAAGCCTGCGCCTCTTCATCCGTCATATCCAATACGGCATAGGCCATGCGGGCAGCTGATTTTCGACCTACGCCCTCCATTTTTCCGAAATGCTCGGCAAGGATCTCTAAAGCTTCGATGGACTGTCCCATATTACATCAACCCCGGGAATCCGCCTGCCATACCGGTGATGGACGCCATTTCGTCAGAATTGGTTTTTTCGACCCGCTTGATGGCTTCGTTGACACCTGCGACCAAAATATCCTGGAGCGTTTCCACATCGTCAGGATCCACGATTTCGGGATCGATCGAGAGGCTGAGAATCTCTTTTTTGCCGTTGATTCTCAGCTGAACGGCTCCGCCTCCGGCGGAAATATCATATTCGCGGGCATCCAGTTCAGCCTGTTTTGCCTCGACTTCTTCCTGCATTTTCTGGGCCTGGCGGATCATCGCCTGCATATTCTGAGGGCCGCCGCCCATACCTTTCGGAACATTTGCTCTCATAGGTTCATTTTCCCGATTGTGTTTCGGGAACTCCTTTCTATTTGGTCAATTATCAAAAACTGTCATCAATCTCATCCAGACCGGGTTTGCCGGCCGTCTGACCGGAATCGCAACTCAGTTCCAGCTGATCATCGCCGATCGTCCTTCCCAATGTATCGGAAAGTTCCTGCTCGATCCGGTTCATCATTACTCTGTCACGCTGGACCTGATCCAGCCCGAACCGGCCTGCAAAAGTAATGACGACGTGTCCGTTCGGACGCTCAAAGGCCTTGCTGGTTTTCAGAAATGAGCCTGACATAGGATTCAGGGATGCCAGTCTTTCCGTGACGTCGCCCCATTTGCGGATCAGTTTCAATCCGTCTTCATCCTGTGCAAGTTTTGCAACAGTTTTCTTGGTGGTTTCTGCGCTTTCCTTCTGTTCTTTCACCGTTTTCACCGGAGCCGGCTCCGCTTTTTGGCTTGCTTTTTCTCCGCCTTCACTGTGACTTCCCTGCATCTGATCGGACGTACGGGTCGCGAACTGGCCCGATCTGACATCATCCTCAAGTTTAGCGATCCGTGCGACCAAGGATTCGGGTGAGATATCCAGCCGCAGATCACTCATTTTGAGGAGCGTGAGCTCGGCTGTAAAGCGTTTGATCGCATTGACTTTTTGCATATCCAGAAGCGCATTCGTCAGCATTTGGGACTGCGTCAGCAGCTGTTCCTTTGAAAAGCTTTCCCCGACCCTGCGCATTTCGCTCTCTTCACTGTCTGTCAGGTCCAGATAGCTCTTGGCGTTCGGTGTGGTCTTGACCATCAGCATCTCACGCCAGATATCGATCAGATCCTGCCAAAAAACCAGAAGATCCCGCGAGGAACGGACGGCGCTGTCCACACTGTCCAGTATGGCGTCCGTGTCATGTCTGGCCACGGCGTCCACCACGCGCAACAGTGCTTCTCTTCCGAAGCTGCCAATGGTTTCGTTGACGCTTTCAACACTAACGACTCTTCCTCCTCCGGAACAGGTATCCAGCATGGCCAGTGCATCACGCATGCCACCCTGGGCTTTTCTGGCGATCAGAAAAGCTGCATCGTCTTCCAAAGGAATCTGTTCGGCAGCAGCAACTTCTTTCAGCCTTTTGGCGATATCAGGAGTCAGGATCCGCCTGAACTCAAACCGCTGACAGCGGGATACCACTGTCGCGGGGATCTTTTGAAGTTCGGTCGTTGCCAGGATAAAAATAACATGTGCCGGAGGCTCTTCCAGTGTTTTCAATAACGCATTGAAAGCGGAAGGCGACAGCATATGCACTTCATCGACGATATAGACCCGATATTTCAGCATACTGGGCACGAAAGAAACTTCTTCCCGGATCACACGGATGTTATCCACACCGTTGTTGGACGCGGCATCCATCTC
>CADBRS010000057.1 GCA_902797125.1 uncultured Ruminococcus sp. | reverse complement strand
CCCCATTCGCCCCGGACGATGCCGGTCAGGATGGAGGCGCTTTCGGCGGTCTCACGTCCGTTGATCAGATTGTAGCTGGTCATGATGCCCCACGGTTTTCCGATCTTCACGGCGACACGGAAGCCTTCGAGATAGATCTCGCGCAATGCCCGCTCGGTCATGCGGCTGTCGCTACTGTTACGGTGTGCTTCGCAATTGTTCGCTGCCAGATGCTTGATCGTCACGGCCACGCCCTGAGCCTGAGTGCCCCTCACGACATACCCGGCCATCACGCCGGACAGATAAGGATCTTCGGAATAATATTCGAAATTGCGTCCGCACAAAGGATTGCGGTGGATATTGAGCGCAGGAGCCAGCCAGATGTCGATATCCCGCTCGTAGGCCTCCTGCCCGATGCGCAGCCCGATCTCAGTGAGCAGCGCCGGATCCCAGGTGCTCGCGAGCATGGTGGCTACCGGCCAGTATGTGCCGGAACGCAACCCGGCAGGTCCGTCTGAAACAGTTCCCCTGGGCACGTCGTACCGGGACAGATCGCCCCAGGTCGAAGAGTTCCCGCCGCCGTGAACGAGCGACATCAGTTCGCACGCGGTCAGCTGAGAAAGAAAGTCCTGCATCAGCGACGGGTCTTTCGCCACTTCTTTGAAGGAGAGGATGTCCTTATCCGCTACCTGTTCCTGATCCTCAAAAGCAGACGCAGGCGCGCCGGGGATCCGCTCCAATGTAAAAGATAACAAGTTGAAACCCGCGCCGGGCTGAAGCACGACCGTGTTCTTGCCCGCGTGCAACGTGATGATGCCTGCATCGAAATCGCGCATGGTCTCCCAACTCCCGGTGCCTCCGGCAGTCGAGAGCGAACAATCCGATTGGACTTCCCCGTTGACGCTCATGGTCATCGCGCCGGCGGTGCCGCTGTCGCCGCAGGCCAGCCGGAGCGTCAGCAAATAGTCTGCGCTCGATTCCGCGTACCAAGTATAAGTGATAGTTCCGCCCAGATGCAGGTTTTGCAGAAATCCCGAACCGCTGACCGCCAAAGACGAATTGGTGGTCGACACATAGTCGCGGGCCGCCAGGGTGGTCTTGCCCGTTCCCCGGACCGCATATTTGGCAGGAACCGAGGAGAGATCGAATGTGCCTTCATCCTGTGCGTCGCCATCCAGCGGGATGAACCGGAACAAATCCAGATTTCCGCAGGCGCCGTTTGTCACCTTGATCTCCAACTCGCAGTAACCGCGCGTCAGAAAAACGGTCCCGATATCAAAATATTTGTAGGATTCCCAGTCGCCTGTGGTCTCGTCCATATCGAAAACGATGTTGTCTGCGACTTCGCCGTCCACTGAAAACTGCAAGCAGTTCTTCCCGGTCAGGGAGCCCTGGGCCGTGCGGACCCAGACGGCATATTCGCCTTCCTCCTCGACGGAAAGATCGTAGAAAAGCGTCCCGCCGTGGTTCATATTGTGAAGCGAGCCGTTGGAGATCGAATACTGCGTGTTGCCTACCAGCGAGGTGAAATTCTCGGCTTGCAGAACGCTCGAACTGTTCGCAAAGATCACGGTCTCGGGCACGTTGCTCTCTTCGTTTTCATCATAATAGGTCTCGATATCTTCATAGGTCCCGTCAGAGAGAAGCCGCTGCGTCAGACGCATCTCTTCGACGCCTGCACTTTGACACTGGCGGGTGACCGTCGTTTTGTCGATCATAATCCCGCCCGCCTTGGCGGATGAATGCACGTCTGTCCCCAGATAGATCGGATATTCTCCGGCTTCGAGGACGTACGAAAACTTCGCGACCGCGCCGGTATCGTCATATGCGGCCATATCCTCATATAAGAAACGGATCTCGATCTGTTCGCTCTCGCCCGGCTCTAACTCGCCGGTCTTTGCAAAGCCGATCAGTTCCTTTTTCGCATAGGTCATCTTTGTCTTTTCGGGATGCCCGAAATAGACCTGGACCACTTCCCGGCCCGCTACCGTTCCCGTGTTTTTCACGGTCGCGCGGACCGCAGCCCATCCTCCGTAGGGGTGGGGCTCGATTTCCACGCCGCTGATCTCAAAGGTCGTATAGGACAGACCGAATCCGAACGGATAGAGCACGTGATCGGATGCTCCTGGTATCGTCTCAAAATAACGGTAGCCGACAAAGATGTCTTCTTCATATTCCACATATTCCCCGCCGAAACTGCATGAGGACGGATAGGCCTCGTAGGAATCTGCAAAGGTGTCCGGCAGTTTCCCGGCAGGATTGAAGGTGCCTGTCAGCACACCGGGCAGAGCCTCGGCGCCGTACTGACCGGGCATCCAGGATAACAGCACTGCCGACACGGCGTCATCCAGGGTAAAGTTAAGGTCGGTGACTGCGCACAGATTCAGATTGACGATGACATGGGAAAAGCGCGCCTCGACTGCGTCCAGCAGTTTCTCTTCCGTAGCCGAGAGATAGTAACTTCCCTTGGTCGTGGTCCGGTCGACGCCTTCCTCGCTCCATCGGCCGATGAAAACGATCGCCGTATCCGTAAAGGAGGAAGCTCCGTCCAAGATATCATCCGGAGGCACTTCCCCGGTGGTCCGGCCGGCATAATAATCCATCAAAGGCGCATAAAGTGATAGTTCTCCCCGGGACTGAGCATTTCGCAGAGCCTGGGCATATGTCAGGATGTCGGTCGTATTGCTGCCGCCCGAACCGCCGCCTCCCGCATAGAAGTTTGCGTCAAGGTTCAGCCCGAACAAAGCCACCTTTTCCCCTTTTTCCAAGGGCAGCGTCCCGTCGTTTTTGAGCAGGACGGTACCCTCTGCAGCTGCGCGGACGGCCAGCTCCCGGGCACTCAGCCCGGCATAAGCAGTCTCCGCGCTACCGCTTTCGGCGGCACCGGTCTGTATGACCGAACATGCCAACAGTAAAAAAACCGCCAGGAACAAAGCTATTATACGCAACATTTTTCTTTCCATGATCGACTCCTCTGAAAGGTCAAGATCTGAAATCATTTTGTCGTAAAAAAACGGGTAGTATGATGGATCATATCGGATAAACGAGAGCAAAAACTTGTGTTAAGGGAAAATGAATGATATAATCACCAACGGACAGTAATCATTTTCCCGTGATCTCGAGGTGGTCCGATGTCGTCTCTTGTTTTCAAAACTGAATCCGAGGCCACGCTGCAGGCACTGTGCCGCCGCTCTCTGAACGATGAAGCGACCGGTTTCCGTCTGCTGTCGGGCGGCATGTTCAACACGACATATGTCGTCGATACCCGCAAAAACGGGAAGGTGGTCCTGCGCCTCGGCGCCGTGAACCGTCATCTGCTCATGCCTTTCGAACAGCATCTCATGGAAGCCGAAGCGGAAGTTTACCGCAAGTGTCGAGAGGCCGGTATTCCGGTTCAGGACGTGCTTGCGCTGGATCTGTCCAGAACGGTCGTAGACAGAGATTATATGATCGTCCGTTATCTGGAAGGCATTCCGATGTCCGAAGCCGATCTGGACCCGGACAGCTACCAGCAAATCTGCGCAACGATCGGTGCAGAAGTCGCAAAGTTGCATTTCCTTTCTGCGGCCCGGTTCGGACGCATTGCGGACGTGCTCCACGGAGCCGGATATGAGACCTGGCGCGAAGCGATGGAGGGAGAACTTTCGGACTGGGAAACAGTAGGAGTTCCTGCCCGGGTACTCGAACCGGAAGACCTCCGGCGTGTCCATCGGGCATTCGAAGCAATCGGACCTCTGCTCGACGAGATCCGGACGCCGTCCCTGGTCCACAACGATCTCTGGAAAGGCAATATGCTCATCTCCAAAACGGACGGGACATGGCGCCTCCTGGCGATTCTTGACGCGGACCGTGCGATCTACGCAGATCCGGATCTTGAATTCTCGGGTTGCCGGATCATCCACGACGAGCCCGCTTTCCGGGCCGCCTACGGGCGGGTGCTCTCACAGAGTCCCGAAGCCCGGCTGCGCCGCGGATTGTATCATCTCATCACGCGCATGTGGCATGCCTATGTATTCCAGAACGAATATCTCATGGATCCGCAATACCGTGAGACGGTCCGCATTATCCGGCGGCAGTTGGATGATCTCGAAAAAAATCTTGAATAGGAACGGCCGGGGCTTGTCCCTGACCGTTTTTCATTTTTCGAACAATTTGAGCAATTTCATCTTTTTCTTTTCGTTTTCACCCGAATAAGGATGTTCGCGAAGCGGAAGATTGAAACGGGTCCTTCCCTTCAGGACGGTCTG
>CADBRS010000056.1 GCA_902797125.1 uncultured Ruminococcus sp. | reverse complement strand
GGAGAGCCCAGCCTCCTGTATTGGAGTCGTCATTATTTTTTCACTTGGTGTGCGCCATGTCAATTCGGGCCGTTCCATCAGACGGCGTGGGAGACGAAAAAAGGAACCCCTCCCGTAAAGCGGAGAGGGGCTCGATATGATTTATGGAACCATTGAAGCACTTAGGCTTCTTCCCCGGGAGCCTTGGGTGCTTTTTTGCGTACCAGGCCTTTGATGAGAGCCGTGATCGAAACGATCAAAGGCAGCGCCACGACCAGGATCGTCGCGATGTTCACGCTGGCCGAAAAAGCGATCGGCAGGATGCCGAAGCCTACGTTAGACGGTCCGTCCAGATTGTTCTTCAGGGCCAGGAAGTAGAAAACGGCAGCTGCGACGGATACGCCGAGCGAGATCAGGGAAAGCGGCAGCGTCACCGCTTTGCGCGCGTCCTCTGTCAGGTTATTGTAATAGAATTCCCAGATGGCAATGGACAGGCAACACACCAGTGACACGAGCATGAGGGCGACGCTGTAGGCTACGTAGCCGTGGGCAAAGTCCACAATGAAGAGACTGTAAAAGAAACCGCAGAATCCATAAAGTCCGAACACCAGCCACAGACCCCTGAAGAAATTGCGGGCGCCGCGGCCTTTTTTCTGGATCGGAGCCCGGGAGGGACCGACATAGGCGGGAAGCTTGATCGCGGTCTTGAGATACATCAGGATGCAGATCCCGAATGCGATGAAAAACAGGGAGTAAATGATCGAATCCAGCGGGAACAGCCGGGACGGTGCGCCTTCCACGAGGGAGAGATACTTGCCGGCGATCCGCATGATGATCACGTATACGATGATGATACCGCCCAGGATGATGCCCAGAAGCGCATGTTTTTTTGCCCGCTTTTGGAGGATGTCAGCAGACTCGTTGCGGTAGAACGTGTGAGCGACCATCAGTCCGCTCACGGACATAAAGAAGGACAGACTGACCGGAAGGGAACGCAGCGCGTCGCGTAGCGCCACGTCCGGCGAACCGCTGACGATCGAACCGATGCAATCCGACAGGCAGTACAAAAAATTCATGAAAGTGAAAGCGGAGAGAATAAAGAACAATACGATGGAAAGGATCACGAACAGGGTTTGCTTTTTCTGAGTCCGATCCATACCGGTCAGGACGAATGAATCACGGTCAAACAGATTTTTCATTACCATTTCACCCAAACGGCGAAGTCGCCGTTCTCCCTTTCATTGAAATAGAGGTGTTCGAGATCAAAGCTGCCGTCCCGGTTTTTCAATGTGACCAGAGAAGTTCCGATCAGATCGAAGTTCTCGGTAATGCCGGCGTCGGCAAGACCTTTCTGCATGGCCGGGTCGTCCGAGTTCACGTCGATGTGCGCAAAATACAGTTCGGTGCCCGTTTTGACGCCCAGACCCAGCACTACGCCTTGGTATTCAACGGTCCAGTCGACGTTGTGGGCGTGTCCCATGAACGCTGCCTTCAGACCGTGATCCTTGGCGCGGTCGATGAAGTCGCTGGCATATTTTTCGTTTCCGTTGTCGGCAAAGCCTTCCAATTTAAAGAACTTATTCTTATAGGCGGCTCCGTTTTCCGTCACGTCTTCCCATGCCTTGGGATTTTCATCCTGCGGGATGTGATAGTAGGCAATGACGGGGACTCCCTCGCCTGCCAGTTCGTGCTCGCGGATAAACCAATCCGTCTGTTCAGGACGGAGATAATCGTAATCTTTGAAGATGGACAGTTCCGTCTCCGAGAAAGCGGCACCGGAATCCAGGTTCGCGATCATCCAGGCAACGGCGGACTGCTTGGTTCCGTCTTCCGTGAGATTGATGATATAATTGCTTCTTCCGTACAAATCGTCATCCGGTTCGTAGTAGATGCAATGTGCGGCTTGGCTGAAGCGGTCTGCCAGCTCTTTCGGATTGTAAAGCCCGTGCCGGTCGTGATTGCCCCAGATCGGTGCATACACAAACCCGTACTCTTCTGCTTTTGCCTCGAAATAGTCGATAAATGTCTCGAGGTGATAGGAGTTGGCCAGCATGAACATGTCGCCGGTCAGTTCGACGAGGTCGATCTTGGCTCCTGCGCCCTGAGTGGCAACGATATGGTCGTTTGCTTCCTTGAGCAATTTGTCCAGATAGGCTTTGGACGCTACCGTAGACGAAGTTGCGTTCCAGTGAATGTCCGTGAGCTGAAGGATGTTGAAATCGTCATGATACTGGATGGCAAAGACATAATCCTCCAGATGCTCATTCGAATTCGTCATCCGGGAGCAGGACACAAGAGACAACGCCATAATGATCGCCAGAGCGATGCATAACAGTGCTTTTCTCATCAGCATGTGGCAAGGAAAACAAACACCGATTTCGGGGTTCGGAATCCTCGCATTCCTCCGTTCTGAATTATTGGAT
>CADBRS010000055.1 GCA_902797125.1 uncultured Ruminococcus sp. | reverse complement strand
CGAGTTCGTAGAATTCATAAAATTCAGGAGGAACGCTGCCGATCCTGTCCACTTTGGTCACGCACGGAACGACCGGTTTGCCGCTCCGCTTGAGCTGAACGGCGATATCCCGGTCCGCAGCCGTGAGCCCGGTCTGGAGATCGCACAAAAAGATGATCACGTCTGCCGTGTCGATCGCGATCTGGGCCTGGATCTTCATCTGCTGAAGGATCAGGTCCGGAGTATGCGGCTCGATACCGCCCGTGTCGATCAGAACGATCTGGCGTCCGTTCCATTCGGTCTCTCCGTATATTCTGTCCCGGGTCACGCCCGGTGTATCTTCAACGATGCTGCGCCGCTCCCCGATCAAACGGTTGAAGAGCGTGCTCTTCCCCACGTTCGGGCGGCCTACGACGGCAACGACGGGTTTTGCCATTCCAAAATCCCTCTCTTTCTCAATAACAAACTATAGTTCAACGAACGGCTGCGGTTCCAGCGGCTCTTCCAGTCCGAGCAGGATGTCGATGAACCGCATCCCGTCGCACGGGCAGATCGAGATCTTCGCACCGAGCTTTTCGGAAAGTTCTCCGGGCGTCATATCATCCAGGAAAATGTCCTGCTGCGCGCGCAATGTGTTCTCGGACAAAAGCAGGTGTTCGCCATCGACCTGGCCTCTGAGCTGGGCCAGCATATCCTGTCCGGTCAAAAGGCCTGTCACCGTGATGGACGGACCGAAAAACCGGTTCTCGACGGCATGGACGCGGATATGGATCTGCGGGAAAGCCCTGGATACAGCCAAAGCTAGTTCTTCCATGAGTGCCTGTGCAGCCAAACCGGTGATCAGTCCCCAGGACAGTTCCCTGTCCGGACCTTTGAATCCTTCGTCCACTTGGTATTGGAGTTCGCTCAAAGCCTCGTCTTTGAATGATGTGATCATTCCGACGCCGTTTTCGATCTGCGAATAATCTCCATAAAAACCAGGATCCGGCAGCGGCAGCTCCGCTGTCAGATAGAATTCGTCCGAGCACCGAAAAATGCGGTCTCCGCAATAGTCTTCGCACGCCTTGGCGAATTTGTCTACCTGCTCGATCACGGCCCGGCATTCTTCCTTGGTATAAGGCTCCAGGTGATAAAGCCCGTCTCTGTACTTGGTCAGGCCTGCGGGAACGATCGAAACGCTCTCCATGGCCGGATGCAATGTGAACAAATCGTGCATGGTCCGGGTCAGTTCTTCTCCGTCGTTCAAACCTTTGCAGAGCACGATCTGTCCGCCCATCGTCGTACCGGCGTCCGCCAGTTTGCGAAGATAGGTCAGGACCTGCCCAGCCCTCTTGTTCTTCATCATCCTTACCCGGAGTTCCGGATTCGTCGTATGGACCGAGATGTTGATCGGAGAGATATGCATTTTGATGATCCGGTCTATATCTTCGTCTTTGAGGTTGGTGAGCGTGATGAAATTGCCGTGCAAAAAAGACAGTCTGGAATCGTCGTCTTTGAAATAGAGAGATTCGCGCATGCCCTTAGGCATCTGATCGATGAAGCAGAACACGCATTTGTTGGCGCAGGACTGTTTCTTGTCCATGAGGGGCGTCTCGAAATCCAGCCCGATATCGTCATAGCGGTGTTTGCGGACGGAGATCCTAATCTCTTCGGTCCCCCGGAGCAGCGACAGAACGAGAAACGTCTCGGTCAGATAAAACCGGTAATCCAGGACGTCTTTGATGGGATGGCCGTTTATAGACAGCAGGATATCCCCTTCCAAAACGCCCTCTCTGCGGGCTATACTGTGCTCGGAAACAGCTGTGATCCTGACCATATTCAGCCCGTCCTTTCCCAATTCTGACCGGCATCGATCATGGGATGTTCTCCATAATCCGCCATCGTAAATTGTACCACAAGCGACGGGCGGTGTCAATGAATCGGACCTTTCCCAATCGGTAAAAAGGCCCAATTCCAAAGGATTATGAAAAGGGCGGCGGCTCTGCGCCGTCGCCACATCCATTCAAAGCCAGACTAACCGACTTTTTCTCCATTCATAGGTAGTTTTTTCTTTCCTGTCTGGCCGCCTTGATCTCCGCATTGATTTCGTCCAACGTCATCTCAGAATTTCCGTTGGCTCCTGAAATAGACCGCATCTTATCAAGCGCCCGAATGGCGTCGAATGTCGTGGAGTCGATTTCGGGATCGAAAGGCAATCCCCTTTCCACTACAGTCTTTTCCAAAAACAGTCGGATAGCCGTTGAAAGATTCAATCCCGTTCTAGACAAGATCGAAGCAGCCTGATTCTTTAGATCGTCATCGACTCTTACTTGTGTGAACCACTCATGACTAAAGTCACGAGCTTCGTGTTGGGTTACCAAACACGGGATGGACACACACCCACTATTCCCTGTTACGGGAACTACTTTATGATTGTGCATATTATACATCGGCAACAACTCTGAGGTTGCGTTTT
>CADBRS010000054.1 GCA_902797125.1 uncultured Ruminococcus sp. | reverse complement strand
CTCGCAGGAGTCCGCATGGAACGCCCGGAAAACCGGGATGAGTCCGACGAAGAACAAGATTCAAATTGAGAAACCATACAGGAGGTTTGCATGTTGAAGAAATTATTGTCTTTACTGCTCTGTCTGATCCTTTTGGGCACTGGGGTGCTCGTTTCCCTGTCCTCGTGCGGATCATCCGGTCAGGATGAACCCGCGACGAGCGACTCAGAAACCGGGACAGAGACAGCCGTCAAGCTGATCCCTCTTTTCGAAGGCGGATCTTTCAAATACCGGATCATCCGGAACGATCTTCTAGAATCCACCGATCCGGAAGTCGAAGCCGCCGTACTGCTCAGACGCGCGCTGAATCTGGTGACCGGAGGCTCGATCGAACTGAAAACGGATTTTGAGGACAGGACCGACAACGAAGAGATTGACGAGATCCTGATCGGCAACACGAACCGTCAGGCATCCAAAGACGTGATCGCTTCGCTGGGAGGAGATGAATACGCCCTGAAAAAAGTCGGCCACAAGATCGTCATAGCCGGTGCGACCGGCAAAGGAACGCTCGCGGCTGTCAAAGAATTCCTTTCCCTGTACGGGTCTTATATTTCAGAAACCTCATATACCCCTCAGACCGAATTGTTTATTCCGGAGGAATTGAACATGACAGGCAAACTCGATGAGAATTTCACAGTCACGCTGTGGCAACCCGACACTAAGGCCGCTTTTGCCTCCCGTGTCAGCGATGCCGTCAGGGCTCGCTATCAGGATCTGAGAGTCTTCGACGTCAATGCGGATTTGAATGAAGTTTTCAATATCAAAGAAAGTCCGGTCGTCATCATAGACGGTGCGGCGCGGATGCCGAATGGTGCGGTCAAAGCGATCAAAAGCTATATGAGCGCAGGCGGTTCCGTCCTCACGCTGGGCGGACCCGTGTTCGATGAACTCTTATACAAATATGGAAACAAATGGTTGGAGCGAGCCGCCTATCTCGCCAATCAGGTCGAAGATCTCGACGACGACCAGAGACAGCTGATCTTCTCCACCGAAGACGAATCCATCATCAACAAATTTACCCGCAGCACGAATACACAGCAGAACACAGTCACTATGAGCGTCGATGATTTCGGTCTGCTCGAAGCAGATGCCGAACTCTGCGTTGAAGTTGATGATCTGCAAAGCTGGGAACTCATCGGATACCGGTTCACTCCAAAGCTGGATACGCCCAATGCGATCGCTTTTCACGCCATGGGCGATTTCGCGACCGATACCCGGGGCCTCTACATTGAGATCTCGGAAAAGGACGGCACGAGATGGTATACGGGCATCTCCCTGGACGACAACTGGAACTATTACGTCCTGACCCCGAATCAATTCACATGGTGGGACGGCGTCGCAAGCAAAAAAGGAGGTCAGCCCGTATTCAAGGATCTGGTCAGCATCTCCTTCGGTTTCGCCCAGAGCGGACAGCCGATCTCCGTTGGACAGCACATATACTACATTTCCAATCCGACCCTGGTCGATATGGACTACGGTGAAGATCTTCCCGAAATGCCTCAGATCGACACGGTCTCCCCGGAATACGAAGTCTTCCCCGTGACGAATGCGGCCAAGTTGCAGACTTTCGGGAATCAGATCGTGTCCGGAGGCAGAAATTATGTGCTTCCCGCTTCCCTGTTCTCATGTTCGCCCGGACGGCAAGGCACCGGCTACGGCATGGACAAAGCCGCCCGCTTCATCCCGCTCGTTGAAATCACCGATGCGAAAGGTCTCCATTCCGGATATGCCGCATGGCTGAATATTCTGTCCGGAAACACGGACTATAACGGCAGCTTCGAAGGTTCGGCCCTGGGTTGCGTCTCGGTCAATTCCAGTGATTTCTATGATGCCAACGGAATGGCGCTCATCTTCGAAATGGTCCGTGCACTCGGTCAGAACACCCGACTGATCGAAGGCGGGACCGATGAGCACATCTACGTCAAGCAGGATACGGAATCGATCACGGTCGGCGCCAGCTACCTGCTCGGCGAAATCGTCCCCGAAGTCACCGTGACCCTTTACCAGGGAGACACTGTGCTGGGCGAATACTCCTCTAAAAATGAACAGACGTTCAAGATGAAAAACGGCATCCAGTCCTTCAAGGTTTCCTACGATGTGTCAAACGGTCTGCCGGACAAAGCCGTGACCTGCATGAAGAACGGCAATCAGATCCTGGACAAGATCGAACAGACGGTCAAGTTCTGGGAGGCAAAACCTGAAAGCGAGCGGAAATATATTTACGGTGAAGACGGCTATTTCAAGCGAGACGGCCAAATCATCAACTTCTTCGGTGTCAACTATATGCCGTCATACGGCGTGGCCGAGCCGATCGGCGCAAACTTTGAACATTACGTTTCAAGATCTGCGTATGATCCGGACGTCATTGCCATGGATCTGCAGCATCTGAAGGATATCGGCTTCAACGCCGTTTCGGTCTTCGTCTATATCACGACCATCGAAAAATCCAACAACATTCTGGATCTGATCGACCAATGTGAAAAACTCGGCATCTACGTAGACCTCTCGATCCGTCCCTATTCCTACCCTGTCCAAAATTTCAAGGAGGACGCCACTCACACGCTCGTGACCAAGCTCCGCTTCAACGAAAACGACAATATCATCGCCTATGATATCGCCTGGGAGCCGTCACTGGGCACTTACAAGGAAGGTTCCGTCCGTCAGTCCTGGGACAAATACTGGAATGACTGGCTCATCGTTCAGTACGGCAGCATCTCGCATGCCGAAGCCCTCCTCAAGACCACGATCCCGAAAGACAGTTCAGGCAAAGCGGTCGCTCCGAGCGATGCCTCGCTGGAATCGACGTCGGCTTCGAACCGGGCACTGAACAATGCTTACTACCGCTTCATCGACGACCAGGTCGGCAAGGTCTTCAACGACAAGCTGACCAAGATGAGGCAAGACGATCCCAACCATCTCATCTCCTTCCGTATGTCCAACGCCGGAAGCCCGATCGCAGGGATGAGTACATATTGCTATGACTTCCAGAGTCTGGTCG
>CADBRS010000053.1 GCA_902797125.1 uncultured Ruminococcus sp. | reverse complement strand
GGGATCCACGGCCGGGAATATATCACGACACAGCTGACCATGGCCGCGTTGGAGGATTGGCTCACGCATCAAAACGATGTCGTTCCGGGCACGGAAGACGAGACCTATGCGACTTTGATGCAGAAAGTCCGCTTCGAGATCGTTCCGATGGTCAATCCGGACGGAGCCATGCTGAGTCAGGAAGGGCTGTCTTCTTTGCGCAGTGAGGAATTGAAAGCCACCATCCGTGAGATCTACGAGTCTGACAAGTCCTACGGCATCACCAGTCTCGAGATCGAGGACTATCTGGATTATTGGAAAGCCAATGCCTGCGGGGTCGATCTGAACCGCAATTACGACGCGGACTGGAACAGCTATCACGGGATGTATCTCCCGTGCATGTCCAACTACAAGGGGCCTTCGGCGGGATCTGAACCCGAGACCGTCGCCATGTGCGACTTAATGGATTCTTTGAACGGTTTGCGGGGCGTTCTTTGCCTGCATACCCAGGGACAGATCATCTATTGGAACTGTGCTCCTGAACAATCCATGCCCAAACTGTCCGGATGGGCTCACCGGATCTCGAAAACAACGGGATTCCTTCTCTCGGATGACGCCAAGAGGGACGCGTCCCTGAGCGATTATTCGGTGTTGAGTCTGGGTATCCCCGCGATCACGGTGGAAGTCGGGGAAGGACTCAGTCCGATCCCCCATGAACAGTTTCAGGGAATCTTTGATACAATCCGGAATCTCTGGACGGATTCGATCCTGTTCCTGCTGAGCTAACTTTTTCACGAGGAGAGCTATGATTACCATCAAGACATTCCAGGGCGTGACCCGCTATATCATCGAAGGGGAGCGGATCAAAGATTTCAACACGTTGCAAACGCTTTATCTGATCCGGCAGACGGAATGGGGACTCACTTTCTGCGATTTCTACATGAGAAAACTCTTTTTCTACGAGAACCAGACTGTCAGGGATCTGAACCGCCAGATCCTCTATCGTTTCGACGGGGCGCTGTTTCAGGATTATCTTTTCAGGCATATGTACCGTTTCGAAGGCGGCTATGTGAAGACTCCAGGTTTTGTCAAGCTGTACAGCGTGGAGGGACCGGTTTCATCCGGTGTGATGGCCTTGCTGATCACGGCATTCGAAAAAGGATATCTGCGTCCCCCGCAATGAAGGTATGCGGCAGACGAAATCAAATATTTGCGTGAAGACGCGAAAAGAGGCTCCGGACTGATGCCCGGAGCCATTTTGTGCGTCAAGCGACAATTCTATCTGTAGATTACATAGATGTCGTCGATGATGACGTTCTGTGAGCGCCCGATCGTGTAAAGGCGCATGTAATTGATCTCGTCCATCTCGCATTCTCCTCCGGTGATGCCGGCGGAGTTGAGCGGGAAGTACAGTTCGTTCCATCCTTCTTCCAGATTGCTGCCGAACGACCAGTTGATCTCTTCGACGTCACAGGTGCCGGAACTGGTGACCTCCAGCTGGCCTACACCCATCTTGGAAGGATCATCGATGCAGATCCACATGTGGACATAGCCTTCGGTGATCTCACTCAGGTCGATCGTCGGACGGATGTTGAGCTGGAACAATACGTTGTCTGTCGGAGAACCGGTGATCCAGGCTTTGGAACCTTCCTTGCAATCCTCAGTTAGTTTCACGCCCGAAGCGTTCGTGATCGACTCACAGCTGTTGATATCGATCCGCTTTGTCAGAGAAGATAGATCGATCTGTGTGCCGGTGTCCTCGAATTCGATCGAAGAGTGATACGGACGCTCCGTCGAACTCTGGCGGTCGTTCCGGTTGTAAATATCGAGTTGAGAATTGATATTGACCAGCGACCTGCCAAAAATTCGGAGCGCGTTGACGGCGATCACGGTACTGTCCTTGATGTAGAACATCGAGTAGGTGCCTTTGAGGTAGTCTGCCGTGTCATTGAGTAAAAGGGCTGTGGAATGATCGGCGTAGATCAGGTTGTGCGGCGCATACATGAAGCAGTTGTGGAGCTTCTGATCGGTCGCGTTGACGATATAGAAAGGAATGCAATATTCCCTGAGCAAGTCGTCCCTGAGCAGAGCGAAACCGGGATCGTCCATGGCTTCGCCGTTGTGGTGCTTGTTCCAAAGATCTGCGTCAGACAGAGCCGGATCGAAACAGGCGATCAGATTCTTGTGGCGCTGACTGAAGTTCGGATTGGCCAGGCATTCTTCCACATAACCGTTGCTGCCGCCTGCGGCAATGAAATATCTGTAGGCCATGCCGAAGACCTGCTTGACGAAATGATCGTCGCATCCGCGCATATCGACGCCGATAAAGCAGGAGATGAACACGGAATTGGTTACGTAGCAACCCTTACCGTCACCCTTGACGGCGGACTGGGTCGTGGTCACGGAGTCGTTGCTTTTCAGCAGGCCGAGAGCCGTGGTCGGATCGTAGGATGGGAACCACACGCGGATTCCAGAGATGCCGGCGTTGTCTTTCAATATGAACGAAGCACCTTCGTTGACATAAGACAGGAACAGGGTGCCCGCGTTTGTATTGCCCGCGTCACGGGCAAAAATGGGATGCACGCCCTGAAGCAGCACGTTGGCAGGGACTGTCACAGATGAACGCAGCGCATAGATACCGCCGGGTACGTATACGATCCCGCCTTTTTCGGCTGCCGTATCCAGGATGGCCTGCAGCGAGGGGCCTACGTCGTTCTGGGTACCGGCCAGTTTCGAAACATCTGCGATGTAGAGATGATGAGCCGGTTCAAACGCTTTGCCGTGAGTGATCGGATAAGCGGAAAGATCTCCGTCTTCCTGGATGAAATATCCTTCCAAATCTCCTTTGAGCTCGATGTCGCAAAGTTTGATGGGGACGCGCTTCAGCTGGTTCCTGGCGGCTTTGACCGAGCCTTCGATCCGTCCGTTCGAGAAGAGCGGAGGGTTGCCGCTGGAAACGTGTTCGAAATCCATGCCGTAGTCGCAGTTGGTGATTTGGATATCATAGAAGACGCCCCAGAAACCTTCTCGCTTGAAGGCGGTGAAGAACATGCCGGTCTGGCATCCGTCGATCGAGATCTCGGACAATGTCTCATCGTCCAGATCGCCGAAAATCATGCCGGTCGCGTTCTGACGCATATATTTCCGGAGTGCATCTGCATCCGGGCACATGTAGCCGGGAGCCGCCTTGATCCAGTATTTGGCGTCGATCCGGACGTCGACCGAATAGCCTACGTCAGACGAGGCATGCATCTCGATGCCCGTTTCCAGGGCACAGATGCGGATATGCTCGAGTTCCATCAGTTCGTGGCCTTCGGTCGGGATCACGTTGACCCCGATCCCGCGATAGGCGTTCAGGATCGTGACATTGCGGAGAGTGGCCGTGTTGGCGCCGCCCACGTAGATGCTGTAGCCGTACGGAATGACTTTGGCCGGATCCTGTTCAGGATAGTAGATAGTCAGCCCGATGATGCCCGAATTGTGGGTCAGCGTGAACAGCTGAGCCGCGTTCCGGGCGTCCGAAGCAGCCAGACGAACGGTCGGTTTGGCGATGATCACCGTTCCGTAGTTTGGATTGGCGCCCGCCGTTTCGGGGTCTGACCATTCACCTCTTAAAGTGACGTCCTGAGGGATCTTGATGTTGCTGGTGACCAGATATGTGCCGCCCGGGAGGAAGACCGTGCCTCCTCCGGCTTTGGCACAGGCATCCAGCGCGCTCTGGATCGACTGCGTCGAATCGGACATCCCGGTCGGATCCGCTGTGTAACCGCCCTCCGTTGCGATGATATTGGCGATGAAAGGCTCGTTCGGAGAGAGTTTGCTCTCGATCAGAGCGGGAAGGGTTGAGTTGCTGTTTTCGGCTTTGAGAGCCTGATAGGTGACTTCCACTTTGATGCTTCCTTTCATGACGAAATCTTTAGAAAGATAGGCGGGAGGATCTTTGGACAGGAAGTCCAAAAAAGCGTTGGCTGCGGCCAGCGTAGCCTGTTCGTTGAAACCGAGGATCACCAGTTTTTTGCCCTGGACGCAGACGATGTAATCGCCGTCCTCGAGTTCGGACAGGACTTTTTGAGTTTCCGGCCGGTTGGTCTCGCCGATCAAGATCTCGATGAATGAAGATTTTTCCTCATCGCTGAGATCTTTCGTGTCCCAGTCCGTTTCAGGCTTCGGCTCGAATCCGGGGAATTTTTCGATCAATGCGACCCGCAGATTTGCAACGGCCGAATTGAAAGAACGTGAAGCCACATCCGGGCGGATGATCTTGTATTCGTTTCCGTATTTGGCCACGTTCAGGACGTAATCGCCTTCGCCCGGACCGGGGTCTGTTTCGACTGCTCCAGTGTCCTGATTGGTTTCAGAACCGGCCGGTTCACCGGACGGGTTATTTCCGCATCCGGTCAGCAGCGCGAAAGCCAGGATCAGCGCGATCAGCGCGACGAAAAGCAGGATATGTTTTTTCAAGCCCATATGCAAGGCTCCTTTCTTTTGACTGATGGCTCGTTAATCGGACGATCAGTCATCCTGATCCCATCCGTTCAGTTTGTCGACCATCTTATTGAGATCCTTCAGTCTGGAACTGATAGGATTGCGATATGAAGCATAGAATTGGGCCACATTGACACTTTCTTTGGCTGTCAGACGGAGAACTTGGGACGCGAAGTCATCCAGATCGAAGACCAACCCTGCATCATAGACACGGGTCTCGAAAATGATCTTCAGCATTTCGCGGGACTCTTCGTCACGTACGGCACGTCCGTTGATGATGACGTTAAAGAAAGTCGGATATGACGTATAGTAAGCTTCAGCCGCCAAAGCCTCCAGCATGACGCCCGTGAACTGAAGATCCTTGACGGAGAGCGGGATGCACATGAGTGAATCATGGTGCGGGGAAACTTCGGTATAGTATCTGTTCTGAATGTCTTCGAACATCGGGATAGGCAGGATCCCGTAGTCGGACTTGTTGGCACGAAGGTTGTTGGTTGATCTCACGATCGCGATGCCGAACAGTTCCTCATCGGCTTCGAATTTCGGGATCGGGCACGGATCCACATAGCCATTACGGAAAAACGGTGCATACAGGAACGTATCGAAGATCTCCTGATGGATGATGATGGAATCCTCTTCGCCGTAGAGATATTGGAAATGGCCCGTTTCATCGTGATCCATGAAGCGCAGGCCGGCGCCTGTATAGAGGAAATGAACGGGGTCATCCGAGGACAGGCATGCGATCAGGTCGTTGTCGCCGTTGATCCGACCGTCGTTGTCAAGGTCCTGAGCCACACCTTCGCAGATCCGGATCATTTCGGGAAGCGTCCATTGCTTCTGGCGGACCGTTTCATAGATGTCACCGGTGACTTCGCGATATTGTTCGGCGACGACCTGATTGAAAAAGACACAGGCGGAGGCGCCTTTATCCAGAACCAGCATATCGGACACGACGAACTGTTTAACATTACCCAGTGCCAGAGATTCCAGAGAGTCTTTGGACCACCAGGGGTTGTTGACGTCAATATAGGTGCATTCATCGACGGAATGGAACAATCCGTCTGCGTAGATCTGGGCGACACAGACGCCTCTCTGAACGACCAGGTCGTATTCGGGGTTGTTGGTGAGGACAAGGTTCTTGACCATGTCGTTCATGGAATACGTTTCCATGTATTCTGTGGAGAATGAGACGCCGAAACGTTCTCCTACCGCATGGTTCCGGTCGTAAACGGTATCATTCATGATATCACCGTTGATCTTGTCGACAGAAACTTCATCCCACGGGATCCAGCTCTCGTCCACAGTCCAGTGAAGGCAGGTGAACGTTGTATTATAAACCGTATCCGGGAGGACAGGCATATAGACCGTTTCGCTTTCTGTCTCCGTGTCTTTACCCGGTGTCGGATCACCAGACTGCTGACCGCTTTCCGTGGTCTTTCCGTCACCCGGGTCATCCGAAGCGGAAGATCCGCATGCGGCAAAAGCCAGGATCAACATAGAAAGAACAAGCAGTATACTGATTATTCTAAAGGACTTCATGTTTTACACCTCCTAAAGAGTCTACCTACATTATAGATTGTAAAACTTAAATAGTCAAGAAAAACGCAAAAGGAGGGGAGAGCCGGAAAACAGCTCTCCCCTGAAAAGATTCAATTCAGTGCGCGTCACTCGTTGATCTTGACACCCTGACCTGACTGCAGGATCAGATTGAAGAGCGTGTAGGGATCGACATATTCATAGTAATAGTTGGAGTGTGCTTCCGCATATTCGATGAATTCAGTGACGCAGGTGTAAACGTCTTTGGGTTCCTTGCAGACCGTTCGGTATGCGGCGAAGTTGATGCCGTTTCCACCGTTCATGTAGTCCAGCATCGCCTTATAAGTGGCTTCTCCGCCGCTTGGGTTGATGCCGTTCTGGAGATGCAGATAGGGAACGCCGTTGTAGATGATCAACCGCTTGCCTGCGGAATTGTCATTGTGGAAAGAGCCGGTAGGAGCGATCTGATTGTACATGGCGAACACTTCATTCGTCATCCTATTGTTGCCGTTGATGATGAAACCGACGATATCGATCTGGAATTCTTCCATGAAGGGTTTGCACCAGTCGATCCAGGCCTGTGCGCCGCTCGGACGTCCTTCTCTGATCTCGTCGGAAACCAGGGCGGAAGGGATGACATATCCGGCGCCCGAGTCACCGGCGACGACGAAGTCTTTCTCAGTCAGGTTCTCATAAACATACTGGAATACCATGGGAACGCGCTTGGACAGATTGGGATTGAAGGCCCACATGAACGGGATCTTGCCGCGTCTCGCGTCTCTAAAGAAATCCGGGATCTTGTCCTTCATCCACGCGCCGGAGTCGTAGTCGCCCATATAGATGGTGAAATAGCGGACGTCACGTTCGAATTCCTTGTTCGGCTCCAGGCTTTCGTTGTTGTTCTTGAGTACGGACGTATCGATCTGGAACTGGGAGTAGACGGATGCGTTGGTCATCCAGGCCGGATGAGCGGCATCTGCCTCTTTCAGACAGTTGTAGGACGTGATGAGCTGGACGAAATCCCATTCCAGCGTGGTGGCAGGTGTTTTGCCGTGATTCAGGAAAGCCGTATATTTCATCCACCACATCGGGAAACCGTACACGGTGATCATCCTTCCGTTGGCTCTTTCGTAAAAGGCCTGCAGGATCATCTTCAATGTTT
>CADBRS010000052.1 GCA_902797125.1 uncultured Ruminococcus sp. | reverse complement strand
TATTTAGACAAAAAATCTTTTCGAAAGCAGGCCGAAAAACTGGTCTCGAAAATGACTCTGGAAGAGAAATGCGGACAGATGCTCTATACCGCTCCGGCTATCCCCAGACTGGGCATTCCTGCATATAACTGGTGGAATGAAGCCCTTCACGGTGTGGCCAGATGCGGCGTCGCGACGGTTTTCCCTCAGGCGATCGGCATGGCTGCCAGCTTCGACGACGCGCTGATGCTGAAGGTGGCTACCGCGATCTCGGACGAGGCCAGAGCCAATTACAATGAGTATAAACAATTCGGCGAGACTCAGCAATATCAGGGATTGAATTACTGGTCTCCGAACATCAATATTTTCCGGGATCCGAGATGGGGCCGCGGGCATGAGACCTACGGCGAAGATCCGTATCTGACGGGACGTATAGCTACCTCTTTCGTAAAGGGTCTTCAGGGAACCGGAAAATACCGGAAGGTGGACGCCACGCTGAAACATTTTGCCGTCCACAGCGGGCCTGAAAAACTGCGTCATTCTTTCAATGTCGACATCTCCCGGAAAGAGATGGACGAAACGTATCTGTTTGCTTTCCGTTATGTGATCGAACACGCGGACCCGTCTGCCGTTATGGGAGCCTACAACCGGGTCAACGGGGAACCCTGCTGCGGAAGCCAGCAGCTCCTTTGCGATATCCTTCGCGGGGAGTGGGGCTTCGAGGGTTATGTCGTTTCGGACTGCGGAGCGATTTGTGATTTCGACCAGCACCATAAGGTCACGGCCAACGGCATCGAAAGCGCCGCATTGGCCGTCAACAAGGGATGCGATCTCAATTGCGGCAACGCATACCAATGGCTGAAAGCCTCTTTGGCGGAAGGACTGCTCAGCGAAGAGACGGTGACCGAAGCCGTCGTTCGCCTGTTTACCGCCAGATACGCATTGGGTATGTTCGCCAAAGATTGTGAATATGACAAGATCAGTTACGATTGCGTCGCTTCGGACAAGCATCGGGCCCTGAACCTGAAAATGGCTGAGCGGAGCATCGTGCTGCTGAAGAACAACGGCATCTTGCCATTGCGTAACACTAAAGACCTGAAAGTGGCCGTTGTCGGGCCAGATGCGGATGACAGGGCCGTGCTCCTCGGCAATTACGCGGGGACCATGGACCGCTATTCGACCTTGCTGAGGGGCATCCAGGACCTCTGCGCGGGCCGTGTCTTCTACAACAAAGGATGCAACGTTTCCAATCCTCATCCGAGCCCGGACGCCGGGGAAAACGTACGCTCTGCGGTCGTGACCGCCAGACAGGCCGACGTCGTCGTGATGATCATGGGTCTGAATCCCTCGATCGAAGGGGAAGAGGGCGAGGCGGGAGACCGCACGACGCTGGATCTCCCGCAGTCTCAGCTCACTCTGTACGAGGAGATCAAGAAGACCGGGAAACCGATCGTGTTCGTCAACGTGTCCGGCTCTGCCGTCAATCTGGCCGACATGGATCAGCATTGCGATGCCGTTCTGCAGTGTTTCTATCCCGGAGCGGAAGGCGGGAACGCACTGGCCCGGATCCTGTTCGGGAAAACTTCTCCTTCAGGGCGGTTGCCTGTCACATTCTACCGCAGCGTCGACGATCTTCCTCCGTTCGAAGATTACAGCATGAAGAATCGGACATACCGTTTCTTCAAAGGAAAACCCGTCTATCCTTTCGGGCACGGTCTCAGTTATGCCAAGATCACGGAAAACTGGATCGATGAAAAAACAGTCGTTCTCGAAAATCAGAGCGACGTGGGAAGCGGGTATACGGTCTTGTGCTTTGACAGAAGCGGGGACGGGCGTTTGATCGATTTCAAACACGTTTTCCTGTCTCCTCACACATCCCGCAAGATCAAATTCAAGTATATGCCTTAACGAAAAAAACAGTCCAAGGATCGGTTTGAAACCGGATGTCCTTGGACTGTTTGCAATCTTGGGCTCAATCGGATTTTGCAGAACTCTTGAAAATCATATCGATCAGTTCCTGTGTCTTGAGCGCCTCTTCCATGGTCATGGTCGTTTCGGCCTCGTTTCCGGGCCGATAGAAGTGAGCGATCTGCCTGACGTGGCTGACCCCGTAGATCGACTTGGCACCGTAAAAGGTTTCGTGCGAGGGCGTGCTTTCCAGAACTTCGCCGTTGTTCAGCGTGATGACGGCTTCCGTGCCGGTGATCTGGATCTTGCCTTTTTCACAATAGACCGAGACCTGGACCTGTTCGTCACAGACATTGTTGATGCTGAAAAAGAACAGCCCCTTGATCCCGTTCTTGAAATAGATCACGCCCTCGGCCGTATCTTCGACTTCTGCGTGTGTTTCTCCGTGGTGGGAAACCGTGGCGTGAACGTCCTCGACGTCGCTGTCTGCGAACCATCTGACCAGATCCAGCGTGTGGATGGCCTGATTGATGATGACCCCGCCGCCTGCGGTCTCGTAGGAGGCTCTCCACGGACCCGACGCATAATACCGGTCGTCCCGATTCCACATCACGGTCCCGCAGACCCCTTTGACCTTGCCCAGCTCTCCGGAAACCAATACCTTTTTCGCGAGTCTGCATCCGGAATTATAGCGGTTCTGGAAGATGACGCCCAGCCGGCGTCCCGTCCTGAGCGACACTTCTTTCATCCGTCTGGCGCCTTCGAGATCTTTATGCATCGGCTTTTCGCAAAGCACGTCGATCCCCATTTCCATGGCTTCTATAGCTACCGGAGCATGGAGATAATGGGGAAGACATATATGAACGACATCCGGTTTTTCCTTTACGAACATTTCGTGATAGTCCGTGTAGTAGCGGCACCCGTACGCGTCAGCGGCATCTTTGGCTTTTTGCTCGACGATATCACAAACTGCCACGATCTGAACGGTCGTCAGCTTGTTCAGAGCATAGAGATGATTTTTGGAAATAACACCGCAGCCGACCACGGCAACACGAGTTAAGGTATTTGACATACGCACCCTCGAAGAGATATAATATACTCGATTATTATAACCGAATTACGAAGCAAGCGCAATAAGAAGAGCGGTTTTTGCCGCTTTTTTCTGGGCATTTGGCTTTTTTAAGAAGGAGGTGCGCCGGTTTTTGCCGGTGCAACACCCATGAAACAGAAGATCTCACATATCAGAAACTTTTCCATCATCGCTCATATCGACCACGGCAAGAGCACGCTGGCCGACAGACTGCTGGAAATGACCAACACAGTGGCCAAACGGGAGATGGAAAATCAGCTCTTGGACAATATGGATCTGGAACGCGAACGCGGGATCACGATCAAAGCCAGAGCCGTCCGGATGAACTATCGCGCGTCCGACGGGGAATCATACACATTGAATCTGATCGACACCCCCGGTCATGTGGACTTCAATTATGAAGTATCCAGGTCGCTCAACGCCTGCGAAGGCGCCGTTCTCGTCGTGGATGCGACACAGGGCATCGAGGCACAGACGCTGGCCAACGCCTATCTGGCTGTCGACGCCAATCTGGAGATCCTGCCGGTCATCAACAAGATCGATCTGCCCTCTGCCATGATCCAGAAATGCAAGGACGAGATCGAAGACGTGATCGGGATCCCGGCCCAGGACTGCCCGGCTGTTTCCGCAAAAATGGGTACGAATATCCAGGACGTTCTGGAACATATCGTGACCGATATACCGGCTCCGGAAGGGGATCCGGACGCGCCTTTCAAAGCCCTCATCTTTGATTCGAATTACGACAGTTATCTTGGAGTCGTGATCAATATCCGGGTCGTGGACGGCTCTATACAGACAGGCGACAGGATCCGGCTGATGAATACCGGCGCCGAATACGACGTGGTCGAGATCGGGGTCATGGAACCGTTCGGCCTCCAGCCCTGTGCCAAGTTGAGCGCAGGGGAAGTCGGATATATCACGGCATCGATCAAAAATATCGGCGAGACCAAAGTCGGTGACACCGTGACGCTGGCCTCCCGCCCTGCCGAATCGCCTCTGCCCGGGTTCAAAGATTCTCATCCCATGGTGTTCGCCGGCATTTACCCGGCAGACGGTGCCCGGTACGGGGATCTGCATGACGCTTTGGACAAATTGCAGCTCAACGACGCATCCCTGCATTATGAACCGGAAACCTCGATCGCACTGGGATTCGGATTCAGATGCGGCTTTCTCGGTCTGCTCCATATGGAGATCATCGAAGAGCGGCTGGAGAGGGAATTCAACCTGGACCTGATCACGACCGCACCCAGCGTCATCTATCAGGTCAAGACCCGCGGAGGGGAGACCGTCATGGTCGACAATCCCTCGAGATTCCCGACTCCTGATGAGATCCTCGAAGCCTCCGAACCGATCGTCCGGGCCAATATCATCTCACCCAGTTCCTACGTGGGCGGGCTGATGGATCTATGCCAGGACAGACGCGGCGTTTTTATCGACATGAAATATATCGACACCGAGCGTGTCGAATTGCATTATGACCTGCCTCTCAATGAGATCATTTATGACTTTTTCGATGCACTGAAGTCCCGGTCCAGGGGATATGCCTCCTTGGATTACGAACTGAAGGGCTATGAGCCCAGCAAACTGGTCAAGCTGGATTTCCTTTTGAACGGAGAGCAGGTCGATGCGCTTTCGTTCATCGTTCATGAAGAAAAAGCCTATGCCCGCGCGAGAAAGATCGCCGAGAGACTGAAGGAAAACATTCCGCGCCATCAGTTCGAGATCCCGATCCAGGCAGCGATCGGATCCAAAATCATCGCCCGCGAAACGGTCAAAGCCCTTCGTAAAGACGTGCTGGCCAAGTGTTACGGCGGCGACGTGACCCGAAAGATGAAACTTCTAGAAAAGCAAAAAGAAGGCAAAAAGAAAATGCGCCAGTTAGGCTCCGTTCAAGTCAGCCCGGAAGCCTTCATGGCGATCCTGAAACTGGACAACGATGATTGAATTGAGCTGGTTTTCTCATTTGAAAGGGCCTTTGGGCGTCTATATCCATATCCCCTTTTGCCTGGCGAAATGCAAGTATTGTGATTTTTGTTCCTTTCCGATCCCGCCCGGATCCGTCCCCGACGCCTATGTGGACAGGCTGATCGAAGACATTGAAGATTTCGGCTTGAAAACGGGTCGTCCGGAGGCGGATACGATCTTTTTCGGAGGCGGGACGCCAACTTTGCTGTCGGTCAGGCAGTGGGGAAAGATCATGGAGCAACTATCCCGTTCATTCAGGATACTGCCCGGCACCGAGATCAGTACCGAATGCAATCCCGCCACAGCAGACAGAGCACTGTTTTCCGAGCTTAAGAGTTTGGGATTCAATCGGGTCAGCATCGGGATGCAGAGTGCCAACGATGATGAACTTTCACTCTTGGGCCGTGTCCATCGGAACGAACAGACCGTGCGCACGGTCCGGGATGCCTATTCTGCCGGATTCCGGGAGATCAATTTGGATATGATGTTCGGTATACCCGGACAGACAAAGGACTCGTTTGAGCATTCGATCCGGACCGCATGCAGTCTGCCTGTCACACATATCTCGTCCTACGCGCTCCAGCTCGAGCCCGGGACCCCTTTGGAGGCTCATCGGAACGAATATGTATTTCCGGATGACGATCAGGTCGCGGATATGTATGATGCTTTATGCTCATGTCTGTCCGAACTGGGGTATGAAAGATACGAAATCAGTAACTTCTCGATCCCCGGGCATGAATGCAGACACAATCTGAAATACTGGACCGGTGCTCCCTATATGGGTTTCGGTATATCCTCACATTCCTTTCTGGACCGGACGCGCTTCTTTCAGCCATCGGATCTGGACGCGTATTTGACTTCCGCGGCAGGTTACCAGACGGAAGAAGAACTGACCCCGGAACGGTTCTGTGACGAATTGCTGGTATTGGGACTCAGACTGACCCGGGGCGTCTCTCTCAGCGATATCTCGCGCAGGTCCGGCGTGGACGCCTTGGCCCGTTACGGCACTCAGATTGACACAATGAGGAAACAGGGAACGGTCGATCTTTCCGAAGACCGGCTGACGATCCAACCTCAATATATGTTTATTTCAAATTCGATTTTGGACGATTTACTTCCGGACAGGTAAAAAGACCGGGAAGATACGCATATGGTGATTGCTTTTCCGCAAGCCGTATGATATAATCAAATCGAAAGAAACTGCGCCTATCCGCGCGGATTACCCCTATGGAGGTGCCTTATGGCAGAAGAAAAGAAAAACGAACTTGAAGCCGAAGACGAAGGCGAGGAAGTAACCGTCTATACGTTGACCGATGAAGACGGCAAGGAATATGAATTCGAGATCATCGACGATGTGGAAATGGACGGCAATATCTATTTTGCGATGGTGCCGACCGAAGAGACCGAGTCTGATTCGGACGTCTGGAACTATGTCATTCTGAAGCAGAAATTTGATGAAGAGGGCAATGAGTTTTTGGAAACGCTCGAAGACGATGATGAATTCGAAAAAGTCGCAGCCTATTTCGACGACCAGCTGTCTGAAGAAATAGACTATGACGAAGAAGACAACAAAGATTAAAATCTGTTTTTACGGCCGCGGCCTACTGATTTTGAGTTTCGCCTGCCTGGTTCGTGATGTGCGTTAAATTGGGACCTACAAATCGATTAAAGGAGCCTGAATCGTCCATGGTTTGCAGACCTCCGGGAATGGATCCATGCAGTGACTTGTCCTGCCCGTTTTCCGACGTTGGGAGCAGTAAAGTGGAGCTAAGGCACCGCCTTGCACAAGCAGGGTTCAACTTTCTCGCGCACACGGCCAGGCGGGTTTTTTTGAGAAAGGATGGAACATGAGAGCTTTAGAAAAAAGAATGATTCCGCGAATGAACGGGGAAGCCGTGACTTTTCTAGGTTTCGGCGGGCTGGAAATCGGCAGAGACTGGGGAATGGGTACTGATACCAAACGTCCGGAAGAGGCCGTCGCAGGCAAAGTACTGAACACCGTTCTGGATGCTGGCATCAATTTGATCGATACCGCATCGGCCTATCACCGGAGCGAGGAACGGATCGGCAAGTTCGTCAGCTCACGCAGGAGTGAATATATCCTGGCTTCCAAGTGCGGCGAACACAGTTCCGAGCCGTCCACCTATTATGACTTTTCGTATGATGCGGTCACTCGGTCCATCGACGAAAGTCTTTTGAAACTGAAAACCGACGTGATCGATCTCATGCAGATCCATTTCGGGCCGGATCCTTCTAAAGTGCTGGATGACGGCGAGACCGTCCGCGCCATGAAAGACGCCCGCAAAGCGGGGAAGATCAGATTTCTCGGCGCATCGATCGACGGAGATCTGGCTGCCCGCTGTATCGCATCCGATGACTTTGACGTGATGCAGATGGCATGCAATCTGGAAATGAGAGGCAATTTGAAGAATATTGAAACATGCCGGGAGAAGGGGATCGGCGTGCTGATCCGTTGCGGTCTTGGAAACGGCTTGTTCACGCCTCGCGTTTTGAGTTTCAAAGATCG
>CADBRS010000051.1 GCA_902797125.1 uncultured Ruminococcus sp. | reverse complement strand
GAGACGATGTCGCTGGAACCGGTCTTGCCCATACGCAGCGTTTTGTCGGCAAAATAGGCAAAATCGTAGATGATGCCCATGTCATAGATCCGGCTGTCGAAGATGATCTTCAGCATCTCTTTGGATTCCTGGTCGCGGGTGCCTTTTCCCGAGATGACCACGTCATAAAGCACCGGATAGACCGTCAGATGGGAAATATAAGCCAGTTCCTCCAGGGCTGCGCCGAGGGCCTCGGCCTGACTGTCGCTGTCTGTCGCGGTGTGCGGGACAGCCAGAACGGAGTCGTGATGGGGCGAGATCTCGCTGTAGTAACGGCCGTTCTGCGTGTCGTCATACATCGGGATCGGGAGGATGCCGTAATCCTGCTCCATGATCCTGTATTTGTTGATCGACTCGATGCGGGCGATATCGAACAGGACCTTGTTGTTGACGAAGGCGTTCGGAACCGTCGATTTGTCCAGAATGTACCAGCCGTCATAGACCATCAGCTCCAGCACGTCCATGATCACGTTGTAGCAGCGTTCTTTGTCGAACGTATACTCCAGGAACCGGTCGTCCTTCGTGTTCCGGCAGAACATTTCGCCTGAACCGTTGAACAGAAAATGGATCGGACTGTCACCGCCCTGAGCGCCGAAGATGTCGCCGGGGCCGACCACCGTATCACCGTCGAGATCCACATAAGCCTGAGAGGCGGTCTCGACAAGTTTTTGGAACGTCCACTCGTTATTTCTGACTAGATCGTAGAAATAAGTCCCGCCCCAGCCGTGATCATTGGCCAGAGAGGTATTGAAGGCAACGGCCGCCGTGGAACTCTTGTCCATCAGGAGCATGTCCGAGGCCGCGAACAGCGTGACGCCGCCGAACGTGAACGTATCGACGGAAACCTGGCTCCAGTAGGGCTGAGACAGGTCGACGTGCGGAAGGGATGACAGATTGTCGAAAACGTCATCCATCATCGAATATTGCATCTGATAGGACCGCTGAACGATCAATTGGTATTCATCCGTGCCCGAACTGGTCATGTTTTTGACCTTATGGGTGATGTCCGACACGTACATATATTCATTTTCCAGACTGATGCCGAATTTCTCATGAAGTTCGGAAGTGCGGGCATAGATGGCGTCGTCGATCACGTCTCCGGTAAAGTCGAAGAGACAGATTTCTTCCCACGGGATCCACGTCTCGTCCACGGTCCAGTGCAGGACTTTCAACAGCGCATCGCGGTCGGTCTCCGGAATGGCGGGTTTGGTCACCGTTTCGGCCGGCTTCTGTTCTTCTGTTTCGGTCGTCTGACCGTCGTCTGTCCGTGCCGTGGCTGATTCCGTGGTTTTGTCGGTCGGCTGGTCCGGGGTCGTTTCTCCGCAGGAAGCCAGGGCCGAAACGGCTGACAGAATCATCAAAATAGCCAGACATAAACTCAATAGTTTTTTCATACAAGTCTCCTGTCGTGAATGATCACAGGCTGTTTTTTGCCTGCAGGTACATCTGCATCATGGCGACTGCGTCTTCGGACTGTGTCCCGGCTGATTCGCAGATGATCCTCGGGCAGAGGCCTTCTTTTGCGATCGCCTCGGCGAGCGGCTCAAAGTCCGGTCCGAACACGGTATCGCTGAACGTGAGATGCCGGAGTTCTCCCTTTTTGCCGTATTCGATCTTCGAAAAATGGCAATGCAGATATCTGGCATATTTTTCGCCGAGGACTTCGCCGATCCGGTCGAACACGGCCCTGTAACTGTCCGCATCCGGGAACTGACCGCCGCATTCGCGGGCGTTGAGATGGCCGAAGTCGACCACCGGCACGAACCGTTCGGGACAGACCAGACATTGCGTCAAAACCTCTTCAAGAGTCCCCAGCTGACCGGCACGGCCCATGGTTTCGATGCCGATGCTGATATGCGTATATTTGTCTCCCAGCGCTTCGACCAGACGGGTCAGCGTGTCTTTGGACAGATCCATTGCTTCTTCCCGTGTGCCGAACCCCACGCTGCCCGAATGGACGACGATCGTGTCGGCACCTAGAACATCGGCTGCGCGCAGAGACTGTTCGATATAATCCAGGCTCTTGAGCCTTGTTTCCTGCTCTCTGCCCGAAAGTGAAATGAAATACGGGGCATGCAGGGACAAACTGATATGGTGCTCTCTGGCCTTGACGCCGACCGAAGCCAATACGGCGTCGCTCGTGCGCACGCCTTTGCCGCATTCGTACTCATAGGCGGACAGCCCGAGTTTTTCCACGAATCCGGGAGCCTCGATGGTCGATTTGTGACCTTCCAGCGTAAAGGACTCGCTGTTGCCTCCTGGGCCGAACAGGGGAGTATCACTGAAAAACATGGCGTTTCTCCTTTTTGGGAGTGATTGAAAAAAGCACTCGATGACGAGTGCTGAAAGGGTGAGAAATGGGATT
>CADBRS010000050.1 GCA_902797125.1 uncultured Ruminococcus sp. | reverse complement strand
GACCGTGATCGCAAAATTCAAAGCCGTCTCGAAAGCGTTACCTACGTATTCCGGAGTTCCCAGATGAATGAACAGGATGTTTCCGATGAACGTCAGCAAGGAAAGGATCAGGATGACCGGTACAAAAACCGATGAGATCCTGTCCGCCAGTCTGGAGATCGGCGCCTTGGAATGCGCCGCCTCATCGACCAGACGTACGATCTCGGAAATCGTCGTGTCTTCTCCGACTTTATCGGCCCGGATGACGGCATATCCGGACGTCACGACGGTCGCGGAAAAAACGTTTTGCCCGACCGAACGGAAGACAGGCAGAGATTCGCCCGTGATGTTGGCCTGGTTGACGGACACAGACCCTTCCGAAAGCGTCCCGTCGACCGGGATCGAGTCGCCCTGCCGGATGACCACGCGGTCTCCGACGCGGACGTCTGAAGCCGGAACGGTCCTCTCCACTCCGGAATCATCCAGGATCCGGGCCGTTTTCGGCGTGAGATCCAGCAGCTTTCTGACTGCGTCAGCCGTTTTTTTCGTGGCTCTGTTTTCAAGATATTTGCCCACGCTGACAAAAACCAGGATCATGGAGGCCGATTCGAAATACAGATACATATGATATTCCGTATGACCCAGGCTGATCATGAAGAGGCAGAAAATGCCATAAAGCAGCGAAGCGGACGAACCGATGGCGATCAGGGTGTCCATATTCGCCGTTCCCCGGAACAGCTTTTTGAACCCTGATCTGAAATAGTCTCTGTACAGAAAAACGACAGGCAGCGTCAGAAGGAACTGAATGAGCGCAAAACCCATCGGGTTTTCATGCATGGAAAAAACCTTGGGTAGTGGGAAAGACCACATCATGTGGCCCATGGACACATACATGAGCAGCAATAAAAGCGCGCCCGCCGTGATCAGTCTGACAAGACCTTTGTTCTCTTTTTCCTCTTTCCGTTTTTCAGGCGAACCGCCTGGTACGGGCCCCTCGGGAGAGGCGGAATAACCGGCGGCGGAAACGGCCTTTTCGATATCTTCCACCGAACATTTCTGAGGATCCATCTCGCACGACATGGCATGGTCCAGGAGTCTCACGTTGACGTTTGTGACTCCGTCTAATTTTTCTACGGCCTTCTGAACGTGCGCCTGACAGGCGGCGCAGGTCATCCCGCCGATCTGAAAGTTATGTTTCATCAGCCGAACCTCTTAAAAAGATCCAGGATCTCGTCGAAGACCTTCTCATTCCCTTTCTGGAGTTCCCTGCTCACACAGGTATGCATATGTCTTTCCAGCATGAGATAGGACAAGGAACGGATCGAATGATCGATGGCTGACAGCTGGATCAGGATGTCGTCGCAATATCTGTCCTCTTCGATCATTTTGTTGATCCCGTTCATCTGCCCGACGATCCTGTTTACCCGGCTGATCAATGCCTTTTTCTCTTCATCCGACCTTTGCGTCGTCTTGGTGCAATTGCAGCATTCCGCCATGCCGAATTCCCCTTTCATTTACAATTGATTGCTTTTATTATATACCCCCTAGGGGTATATGTCAACTACTTTTTCAAAAAACGAGGATCAGAGTGGATGATCATGGAAAAATAACTATTGACAAAAGACATTCTTTGCTATATAATCTTCCTCGTCGAGCGGAATCATATGCAGCTCGCCCGTTTTTTTGCTGGTGTAGCACAGCCGGTAGTGCAGCTGATTCGTAATCAGCAGGTCGAAGGTTCAAATCCTTTCACCAGCTCTCAAACTCAATCAAGAAAATGCTTTTCCCTATACTGACAGCAGTTCCGGAAAAGCATTTTTCTTTGTTTTGTGCACTTGTTTTTTGAAAACTGTCTTGTCTGCTCCTATTATGATGCAATGCGTTTTAAAATTTTGATTGTTCATTACTTTGAGGAATCACGGAAACCAGTTGTATTAAGTGGCATTCTGGATGCCTGTTACGCAGTTGTAGCGCAGAGGTCAAACTTCCAACTTGATGACCTCACTCCAACTTGCCTGAACCACCAACGCAAATTCGTACCATTCCTTTGCTTTCAGTGATAAACGGGATGATTACCCCTGAATAATTAACAAAGCTCCGGATCAATTTGCGGATTGCTCCACTCGTGCACGAACCAGTCAGGCGTTTCAATAAAGTATCCGTCAAGCTCCG
>CADBRS010000049.1 GCA_902797125.1 uncultured Ruminococcus sp. | reverse complement strand
GAAAGTCCTTTGGAGATCAGTTTGGCATATCTGGCGTTGGCCAGCCGGGTCAACTCGTCTTCAAGAGGAGCACGGAGAGCATCGACTGCTTCCTGATATTTTGTCGAATAAATCTCTCCGGACGGAGGAATGGTCACATAGACTTCTGTGAAATAGTCCTGCGTGAACGCGGAGGGAAGGATGTAAACAAAGCTTCGGATGCTGCCGCTGCCAACAGACGAAGTGCCACGGTCGTAATAGGTATAGTTGGGAGATCGGATAAAACCTGCAATGGAAAACGATTGATATTTCAGCGAATCAAACACCTCTTCGGCGTTGCTGTCGAGCAGCAGGATCTCATCGCCGAGCGAGAATCTGGACATCGCATTGGCATCGAGGAGACATTCCCGATCCGACTGAGGCATCCTGCCTGAGATCAGATCCGGCTCATTGATCCCTTCCATCAGGGGGTGGGCCCGGAAAACCTGCGTCTGATCATTTTCAGAGGTCAAAAAGTCAACGGAAAAAGAGCCCGAAACACGTGTAAGTCCGGGCATAGCCTGCAAGGCTTCGACGTCTTCCTGACCGAAGCCTACGGTGCTGACCAGTCTGAAATCAAACAGATTGGTTTCAGTCCAGTATTTGTTCATGGCCGATTTCATGGCTGTCGACGTGACTCTGAGGCCTGCAAAAAAGCCAACTCCCAAGGCAATGATCGCGAAGATCGCCAGGAAACGGCCGAGAGATGATCGAATCAGTCTGACGATGTATTTTCCCAGCATGTTTCTGAACTCACCACTCAATATTTGCTATATCTGACGGATGTTCGTTGATCTCAACGGACTGGATCATGCCGCTGTTGACTCTTATGACTCTGTTTGCCATGGCAGTCAGCGCACTGTTGTGCGTGATGATGATGACCGTCATGCCCGTTTTCCGGGCTGTATCCTGAAGCAGTGTCAGGATTTGTTTGCCCGTCACATAGTCCAGGGCTCCGGTCGGTTCATCGCAAAGTAAAAGTTTGGGCTTTTTGGCAAGCGCTCTCGCAATGGCGACACGCTGCTGCTCGCCCCCGGACAGCTGAGAAGGGAAGTTGGACATCCTGTCCTCCAACCCCACACTTTTGAGTATTTCCGCGGCAGGGATCGCCTCTTTCCCGATCTCGGTCGCCAGTTCCACATTTTCGGACGCAGTCATATTCTGGATCAGATTATAGAACTGAAAAACGAAGCCTACGTCAAACCGGCGGTATTCGACCAGCTGACGTTTCGAAAAGGAAGAGATCTCCTGCCCGTCCAATATGATTTTCCCAGATGTCAAAGAATCCATACCGCCCAATATATTAAGAAGCGTGGTCTTCCCGGCGCCGGACGGACCGACGATGACGCAGATTTCCCCCTTGTCTATGGTGAAACTGGCATGCTGCAGGGCTTTGACTTCCACTTCTCCGGAACGGTAGATTTTGTTGACGTCGGCAAACTCGATATAGGCACTCATCAGTGAATCTCAACGCTCCTTCCCGTCTTGGCGGACAAATAGATGGCATCAATGATCTTCATGAGCCACAGACCGTCTTCGGCAGTGGCCTTGCAGGGGATCAGACCCTGGGAAGCGTCCACAAAGCCTTTGATCTCAGCTCTGAAAGCTTCCTGGAAACGGAAAGAATGCTCTCCTTCAGGCGTAAACGTCGTGAACTGGTGGTCCTTGACGGCCAGGATATGCATTTTCCCGAGAGACGTTCCGGCTTTGGTACCGTACAGTTCGACGTCTACGCAATCTCCGTCGATATTCAGGTTGAAGCTGGTTTCGACCGACAGAGTCATGCCGTTTTCGAAACGGATCATGGCGGCGCACAAATCTTCAACGTTGTAGACGTGTTCCTTGTTGCTTTCAATGGACCAAACGGCTCCGACGGGAGCGGCTCTGTTCGGACCGAGGTTATCATAGGTGACGCCATAAGCGGAGACCGGCTTCGGATTGCCTGCCAGATAGCGTGTCAGGTCGATGACGTGAACGCCCAGATCGATCAGAGGACCGCCTCCGGAAAACGTCTTGTCTCCGAACCAACCGCCGGGGCATCCCTGCTGACGGAGATAGGTTGCTTTGGCGTAGTAAATATCGCCGAAGGTGCCGTCTGCGACCAGGTTCTGGATTGTCTCTGCGTCTTCGCCGAAACGGCGGACGAAACCGATCTGAAGCATTTTCCCGCAACGTTTGGCGGTATCCAGCATTTGCTGAGCTTCCTGTGCGTTCATGGCCATGGGCTTCTCGCAGAGGACGTGAGCTCCGCCTTCGAGGGCTGCGATCGTACACTTGGCGTGATTGGACGTCCATACGCATACGCTGACAATGTCCGGGCGGATCTCTTTCATCATGATCTCGCAATCTGTATAGCGGCTCGGGATATTGTATTTTTCACAATACCTGTCGAGTTTGTTCTGATCCAGATCGCAGGCGGCCACGATTTCAACGAGACCTGCTGCTTCCAACTGTTTGTATCCGTCCATATGACAATGGCTGATACTGCCTGTTCCGATGATGGCGACTCTGATTTTTTTCATAGTATTTTGCGGATAAACCGCACTCCTTTGGTTTGGTTTCTATTGTTTTGGCCCGGGCATGTCCAGAAGAACTTCCCGGTTCGTTCCGTAGAAAATGTCGTCTCTTCCGGCAAGAGAAGAGAAGATCCGCTCGATCCGGAGCCAGAAAGCGTCGTCTGCTGCGGCATCGAGTTCGTAAGCATGTCCCCAGATATAGAACAACTGGGGCTTTTCGGGTTCCAGTTTGAGAAAAGCCTGGGCGAGTTCTTCCATCCGGTCCAGCTCCATATGGTAGACGGTCGGATCGAGTTCGAGAAGGTCCTTCGGCAGGTCGAAAGAGTACGTGGACGTGATGGTCCTCGCATAGCGGATGTTCGGGATGCGGTTCCGGATCGTTTGGATGACGCGGGCATCGTGGTTGACGCCCCCGCCCGGATAGGCCATGCCGACGATATCATACCCGCACAAAGAAGCTAATTTGGAACAGTCTTCTTTGATTTCGGACACGATGCCGTCCTCGGAAAGAGAGGGAAGCATCGGGTGAGTGACCGTATGTGCAGCGATCTCGTGACCTGAGTACAGTTCCCGGACATTCTCCGCTCTAACGACTGAATGATCGACTTGCGCGCCTCCGGACCGGATGCTTTCGATGAATCCCAAACGGCCCGAATTCAGATTGAAGGTGGCCTTGAGACCGTACTTGTTGAACAGTTTGATCAATCGGGCGTCCTGAAGCACGCCGTCGTCGTAGCTGAAAGTCAGAGCTTTATTTTTACCGTTCCACATCAGTCATCCACCTCCTGCGGTTCCGATCTGTAAAACCATATCCGGCCGGTGCGGATCGGGAGTTGGGCAGAGAATCCGTCCCGCTGAAGGATCGCGCCTGACATGGACAGAGTGCGTCCCGTACCGTATTCTTCAAATGTGTAGATTTCGTCCGGTCTTACGAAAGGCCTGACTTTGCAAGCCGGATCGGGAGTCTGTGTGTTCCGAATGATCTGGATAAAGCCTTCCTTGGCATCCGGATCGTCGAATTGCATGGCATAAAAATCCCGGGGATCTTTGCGGCATTCTGTCAGGGGGTAGTAGTCGCCTCTCAACTCCAGATCCGCTGCCCTGCGCCACATCGGATGATTTTTGCGGCAGCACGCGAACACTTCGGGCCGATCATGGACGTTGACGGTATCCGTCAGCGCAGGAGCCAGAGCGACCTGGAAAGCGTAATCGTCTATCTCTCTTCCGCCGTTTTCATAGGAACCGTCCGAAGGATTGTCCCAATTCAGGTTATGCGCCCGGAAATAGGGGATCCACTCGAACATCTGGCGGTGCTGCTTCTGCTTGACCGGGTGTTTGCCCAGGCCCACGTCCGTATACTGAAGGGGCACTGCGCGGCGCATGGTGTCGAGGTCGTTTCTGTGTCCGCCTGACGCGCACGAATCGATCCAAAGACCCGGATGATGGTCAAGCAAGGCGTCCCAATAAGCCAGATAGCCCTGGATATGCAGATTTTCAAGCGCTCCGATGCGGTCTTCCGCCTCGTTTTCGGCCCAGATATCCGCTGGCAGGAAATTGAAATCCTGTCTGTAGATATGAACGTGGTTTTCGTCGATCAGGCGGTCGATCAGCGCGATCAGAAAGGCTCTGGCTTCCGGATTGCCCAGATCAAAGAGGGCGTCAGACTGGCCTTTTTTGTGCAGCAGCCATTCTGGATGCAGGACTGCCAGATGATCTTCCGGCATGTTTTCGTAGCACCGGACCCGTTCCGGTTCGAACCATAAAAGCATCTGGATCCCGTTTTCTTCGCACTTCGATCCGATCGGCCCAAGACCGTTGGGGAAACGCTGCGGATCGGGTTTCCACTGACCGGTGCGCGGCCAGTCGTGGTCGCAGGGATACCATCCCGCGTCGATCCACCAGATGTCGGGTCTGAGCCCTTCACGGAGATACAGATCCAACCCCTCTGACTGATTCTTTTCGGTCGCTCCGGTGAATTCCGGATATCCGTCCGCCATAAAGACGTGCATGGCGCATTTCGGGCCGAGCGGATTCCCGTCTCTTTCACGGGGCAGGATATATCTAAAATACCAGCGCCTCCACATGTTGCGAAGCCTGGCCTCATTCCGGTCGGATGCAACCATAAAAGTGACACGGGGAGAGCGCATGGATTCGCCGGGGAGGATGCGGTAGTGAGACCGCAATTGACCAACGGAAAAAAGCAGGCCGTCCTCTCCTGCGTTGAAGTCGGCTTTCCAGCCGCCGGTCCACCCGACTGCGATGTTCAGCATGGCGTCGGGATAGAAAAGTCTGAAATAGGGGAAGGCGCCCAGACAGGACGTTCCGCCCCACGGGGCGAGAGAAATCGAGTCCTCGATTCTGTCCGTCCACCACTCATATCCGTTTTCGGATGAATCGTCGCCGTTGCCGTGGTACAGCAGGCATTCGCCCGGTTTCCCGCATCCGGGTCTCAGGATCCGGTTGAAAACCTTCAGATTGTCGATGATTGGGCTGGGTTTGGGACCTCTTTGCGTCAGTCTGACGACCCATTCGTATACGGGAAAGGTTTTGTAGACCAGTTGCTCGGCGCAGATTTCCAGTCCGTCCTCGTTGATCCCGGTCACGGTAAAGGCGAACAGATCCGAAGACAGCGTCTTTCGAACGATCGAAGGATGGAAATCATCCGGGATCCCGTGGATCTCGCGATCCCCGTAAAAGAACGACAAGGGGATCTCGGACGGATCTTTTTCAAAAGCAAACAGCCGGGATGCCAGCGTTAAATCAGATGGAAGCACATGAGTTGTCATTATCAAAACTCCGATTTGAACTGTTTGATTTCGGCAGGGGAAAGGACACGCCAATAGCCGGGTTTCAAACTGCCCAGCTTGAGCGGCCCGAACGAAATGCGCGTCAAGGTGGCGACACGCAGTCCGACCTGGTCACACATCCGGCGGATCTGTCTGTTGCGGCCCTCATGGAGGGTGATCTCGAATTTTCGCGGACCGGTCACGCGGATCTCTACCGGTTTCAGCAGATATCCGTCGAGTTTCATGGGCGCATTCATCGAAGAGATCAGTTCTTCCGTCAGCTCTTCTTTGGTGGAGACCAGATAAGTTTTCGGAACGTGATGCTTCGGGTGAGTCATGCGTTGCGTGAACGCACCGTCATTTGTCAGGATGAGCAGACCCTCGGAGTCCATATCCAGGCGGCCGACCGGATAAAGCCGGCCCATTTCCGGAGGCAGCAGATCCGTCACACAGGTCCGGCCTTTTTCATCTTTGGCTGAAGTCACGATGCCGCGGGGCTTGTTGATCAAGACGTAGGTATAGGATTCCACACGGGGCAGAACGACCTTTCCTTTGTAGGTGATCAGATTGACGTCCGGATCGACCTTGCATCCCAGAGAAACGATCTGACCGTCGACGCGGATGTCGCCCGACAGGATCGCCTCTTCGGATGCGCGTCTGGACATCAGTCCGCTGTCCGAAATGTATTTCTGTAAGCGAACAGGATCCATGGCCCGTCAGTTTTCTTCCTTTTCGGTTTCGGTTTCTGTGTCTTCGGATTTCTTTTTTCCGAACAGATTTTTGATTTTTTCGACGATCTCGGGTACTCTGTCGATGAATCCGATGGTCGTCTCGACCGGATCTGCAGGTCTCTGCATACCCAGATTCAGCAATTCGACAGTCCCGTCTTCATAGACGACCATAAAAGCGATCGGTTTGATGGACAGACCTGTGCCTCCGCCTCCGCCGAAAACGGGTTTCTCGTTCGTGGCGTCGACGCCGCCTGTAGCCAGGCCGACGGAGATCTTGGAGATCGGGATCAGAGTGGTTCCGGCCTTAGTCTCGATCGGTGTGCCGATGATCGTGTCTGAATCGACCAGATTTTTGATGTTTTCAAGAGACGTTCTGATGACGTCCTGCAGTTTATTTTCGCTTGCCATAGTGATCATCCTTTCGAACTATGTTGCTTGTGTATGGATTTGATCCGCCGGTTTAGGCCGGACGGGATTTGAGGATTTCTGTTTGAGTTTGCTTCTGAGATAGGCCCCTGCGACGGATCCTAAGATCGGAAAGACATGCCATATTCTCAGTTTGAATGCGGTCAGCAGTTCGGCCTGAATCAGATCGGACGCATAGTCTGCGCGGACTTCGACTTTCTCTCCGCGTTTAAGCTTGAGCCGGAACGTCTGACGGATGATTTCCAGAAGATAGGCGACGCTTTGGGCGATTGTGCCGTAAAGGATCGCCGTCTTGGCGGCGTCGTCCGAACCGATGACGATCCGAAACCGGACCAGTTTGACGGTCAGGTGCTTGCTGAAAGGACGGAAAAAGGATTTGACAAGATCGGTGTAGAGATCCAGCTGATCCTTGAAACCTTTTGGCTTTTCTTCCTCATCTCCGGACGTTTTCTTTTTTTCAGCCTTTTGTTTTTTCTTTAAGGCCAGTCTGGCCTGCTTGCTGCGCCATCTCTGCATCTTCTTGTAGTTGATGGATCCTGCTTTGACCCGGATCTTCTTCGGGAAGATCTGATGTCGAAAGAACCACACGCGGACATGCATCCGGACCCGGTCGGCCAATTCGAGTTCGAAGGTGACCGGCGTGACGCATATCAGCACGAAGAAAAGCAATATGCCGCAGACCCAGTACAACCAGGTCATGCCGATTCCTCCGCTTTAAGAGTCTGTTTCTTCCGACCCTTTGTTTTCATCGAAAACTAAGCAAGGATACCCCAACCTCTAAGCTTTAGCGTAGGTTGGGGAGGAATTGCTCCTCCGTTAGTTGGTAGTG
>CADBRS010000048.1 GCA_902797125.1 uncultured Ruminococcus sp. | reverse complement strand
TACGGACACGGAGCGGTCGTGCTGGCCGGCTTGTATAAAAGGCTTGGCGCTGCATATTTGGCCGTTTCAAATATCGAAGAGGCTCTTCAGATCCGCCAAAGCGGGAACGATCTGCCGATCCTGATTTTGGGCTATACGCCGCCGGCTTGTGCCAGACTCCTTTCCGAGCAGCAGATCTCCCAATGCGTTTTTTCGGCCGACTACGGGTCCGAACTCGCAAAAGAGGCGCGTTTGAGCGGAGTGAAAGTCAAAATTCATATCAAAATAGATACAGGCATGGGCCGGATCGGTTTTTTGTGCAGACGCGAGGAAAACGCCGAGATCGAGCCGATCGTTGCATTGTGCCAAAACTCCGCTTTGGATCCCGAAGGTATCTTCATGCATTTTTCATCCGCGGATATGGCGGAAGGCAGGGAAGAGACCGAACGGCAATTGAGCAGGTTCCAGAACGTGATACGGGAACTTCATGACCTGGGCATCACATTCCGGATCCGTCATTGTGCGAACAGCGCCGGGATATTGGCTTTTGAAAAAACGCACATGGACATGGTTCGGGCAGGGATCATTCTTTACGGACTGCCCCCTTCAGACGATCTGGGCCTCGTTCCCGGCATGAAGCCTGTTATGACGGTCCGGACGATCATTTCTCACATCAAGGATGTCGAACCGGGCGAGGGTATCAGCTACGGGCAGACGTTCGTTGCAGATAAGAAGATGAGAGTCGCAACGATCCCGATCGGATATGCGGACGGACTCAGCCGGTTGGCCGGAAACGGAAAATATTCCGTTTTGATCAGCAACCAAAAGGCCCCGATCCTGGGAAGAGTCTGCATGGATCAGTGCATGGTCGATGTGTCGGATATTCCGTGCTCGATCGGGGACATCGTGACCGTTTTCGGCAGTACGGAAGGCAACACGGCCCACGACCTGGCCAAAGCGGCACAAACGATCTCTTATGAGGAAGTCTGCTCTGTCGGCGGACGCGTCCCCAGAGCCTATATGAGGCACGGACAGATCGTGTCGTGGACGGATCTGTTATACGATTCCGATCTGGTGACCGGACAAAGCCAAGCGAACAAAGGAGACAACAAATGATTTGGCCCATATTACTTTGCATATTGCTTGGTTATGTCGTCGGGAGCATCAATCCGTCGTACATCATCGGGATGATCAAAGGCCTGGATATCAGAAAAAAAGGATCCGGCAATGCCGGAGCGTCCAATGCGATCATCGTGCTCGGCGCAAAGGCCGGCATCTTTTCCATGATCTTTGATATCGTCAAGGCGTTTTTGGTCGTTCATTTTTCGATCATGATTTTCCCGATGCTGCCGCTGGCCAAGGAACTGGCCGCAGTGAGCGTGATCCTCGGACACGTTTTCCCGTTCTATATGAAATTTGAAGGCGGGAAAGGGCTGGCATGTCTTGGCGGCGCGGTTTTGAGCATCGACTGGAAACTGTTCCTGATTCTTTTAGGCGTGGAACTGATCGTTCTTTTTGCGACGAATTATCTGTTCTTCGTACCTGTCACGGCCAGCGTGCTGTTTCCTGTCGCCTATTACATCGAGTTCGGCGTGATCCTTCACCAGCCTTATGTGGCTCCGGGCACGATGGTTTTACTTGTCGGAGGAGCCGTCATCATTTTTAAGCACAGAAAGAACATATTAAAATTGATACGCGGGCAGGAGATGCATTTCAGTTACGTCTATTCCAAGCCGGAGAAAAAAGAAGCTGAACTCAACAGAGTCAAAGCGGGAATTGAAAAATACGGGAAAGTGGAATGATCCCGTCAAACCGAACGAAAACGCCTCGAAAACATCGGTCTTCGAGGCGTTATTTGATTGATCATTGCTTATATGTGAGATCGCCGTAAGAGGGGAGCGGCCAGACGCTGTCCGGGACCAGCATTTCCAAAAGATCGACCGGCGTCCGCAATGCGGACATGGCGGGCAGGATCTTTTCTTTATAGTAACGGGCCAGTTTTTCGCCCGTCCCGGATGCTTTGGCTTCCAGGGATTTCAGATTTTCCAAAGCCCGGAAGGCTTTGCCTTCGAGCTGGCTGATGCGGTCGATCAATGTCTGTTCCACGCTGCAGTCGACGTTTTCTCCAAACGCGTCCCGCTTGGCTTTCGCGGTTTGAGCCAAGGTCCCCAGATAGGTTTCAACGGCAGGGATGATCTCCCGGCTGGCCATATGGATCATGGTCATAGCCTCGACGTTGACGGCTTTGGCATAGTTCTCATATAGGATCTCGGAACGGGATCTCAATTCCACTTCGCTCATCACGCCCATGGAAGAGAAGAGACGGACGTTTTTGGACAGGGTCAGTGAAGGAATCGCGTCCACAGTGGAAGTAAAGTTGCAAAGGCCTCTTCGTTCCGCCTCGATCTGCCATTCTTCCGAATAGCCGTTCCCGTTGAATATGATCCTTTTATGCGCTGCAAAGGTGTCCCGGATGACTTCTTTCAGTGCGGGTTCAAAATCGTCAACGCCTTCCAACCGGTCCGCGAAATCCTTCAGGACCTCGGCGACGGCGGTATTGAGCACGATGTTCGGCATGGCGATGTTTTGAGAGGAACCGACCATGCGGAATTCAAATTTGTTTCCGGTGAATGCGAACGGAGACGTTCTGTTTCGGTCTGTCGTGTCTCTCGAGAAGACGGGGACGGCATGAACGTGAAGATCCATTTTGGCCTTGTCCGGATGGACGTATTCGCTGCCCGCTATGATCGACTCGATGATGTTTTCCAGTTCTTCACCGACAAAGACGGAGACAATGGCCGGAGGGGCTTCATTTCCGCCCAGACGGTAGTCGTTGCCCGCAGATGCGACAGACAAACGGAGCAGATCCTGATATTGATCGACGGCGCGGATGACTGCGGCCAGCATGAGCAGGAACAAAAGGTTTTCTTCCGGGTGTTTGCCGGGTTTCAACAGGTTTTTGCCGGTATCCGTGGACAGAGACCAGTTATTATGTTTGCCGGAGCCGTTGATGTTGGAATAGGGCTTTTCCGCAAGCAAGGCGACCATGCCTTTGCGTTCGGCGACTTTCCGGATGTATTCCATGATCAATAGGTTTTGATCGACAGCCAGATTCGTGGTCGCATAGATGGGGGCTAATTCATGTTGAGAGGGAGCTGCTTCATTGTGTTTGGTTTTGGAGTTGATGCCCAGTTTCCAGAGTTCTTCATCCAGTTCGGACATGAATTCAGCGACTTTGACTTTCAGAGGACCGAAGTAGTGGTCTTCCAGCTCCTGTCCTTTTGGCCCCGGAGCGCCGAAAAGCGTCCGGCCGCAGAAAATCAGATCCATTCGTTTGTTGAAGAGTTCTTTGTTGACCAGAAAATATTCCTGCTCGGCGCCGACGGTGGTTGCGACACGCTGAGTGGTTGTGTCTCCGAACAGTTTCAACACGCGCAGGGCCTGTTCGTTGATCACGTCCATGGAGCGGAGTAGGGGCGTCTTGAAATCCAGAGCCTCGCCCGTATAAGAACAGAAAGCGGTCGGGATATAAAGCGTTTTATCCTTGACGAACGCATATGAACCCGGATCCCAAGCCGTGTAGCCCCGGGCCTCGAAAGTCGCTCTGAGCCCGCCGGAAGGGAAGGACGAAGCGTCCGGCTCGCCCCGGATCAGTTCTTTTCCGGAAAAGTCCATAACGACTTTGCAGCTGCCGACAGGATTGATGAAAGAATCGTGTTTTTC